>JBCDFX010000192.1:0-7551 GCA_039177155.1 Cyanobacteria bacterium P01_H01_bin.119 | reverse complement strand
GTGATGCCGATAATTACTGACGCGGCTAGGGTGGCTGGCGACCAGGCCGGCATTTGGCTGTAATAGGCGGCGCTAACGCCGATCGGCCCAAAGGCAAAGAAGCACAGCAGCTCGCCCAGACCGTGGTAGCCCAGCCGAAACGGCGGTCCCTGATAGAGATAGCCCAAAAAACAGCAAATGGTAATCAGAATCAGCACCGTTGGATCTTGCTGTCGCAGCGCGATCGCCACCACCCCTGCTATGCCACCGGCCAAACATAGATTGCCAATGGCCAACACCAAACTGCGATTGCGAGTCAGGTTGACCACCGAATGAGGCTTGCGGATATCAATTCCCGTGTCTGAATCAAACACATCATTAGTCAAATTTTCCCAGGCCAGAATCAGAATGGCCGAGAAAATAAAGGTCAGAAAAATGCCCCAGTCCACTGCGCGAATTTGCGACCAGGCGATCGCCGTCCCGACACAAATCGGCATAATCGCAACGCTGTACATCGGCGGCTTAACGGCCGCCAGCCAAAGTTTTTTACGGGGAATTGAAACGGTTTCTGGAGTCATCAAAATAGAGTGAATAGCTAATCCTTAAACGCCCACCAGAGGCCGAGCGACACTGTCCGCACTGCCTTCGGTAAAGGCGCTGCTGAGATGCTTAATCAGCGTCGGTTTGGGCAGCGGTCCCTGGAGATGATCCCAGGGCAAAGGCTGCTCAGTGGGCCAGGTTTCATGGACGTAAAAGTCTAGCGGCGGAAGCTGTCCCTTCAAATCTTTAAACGCGCGGCGATAGCTGCCTAGACTGTCGCCATAGTGACGCACTCGCTCTAGCAGCCGAGCCAGACGGCGATCGCCCCTGGAAATCAACGCCTGAATCACCGACCAGTTGTAGCTCTCCGGGCGAAAATCTATCCCCCGCGATCGCAGCTGCTTTTGCAAATACTTCAGCCGTTTTTCCGCCGCTTGGTTAACGCCAAACCACTGAAACGGCGTATGGGACTTGGGAACAAACGTGCTGCACCCCAGCGTCAGGCGCAGCCCCGGTGCCGCTTTCTTAATCGCCAGCATCATCTCCACGGTTTGGGCCAAATCCGCCATTTCTTCTCCCGGTATGCCTGCCATACCGTAAAGCTTAAGGGCGCTTAGCCTCCCGGCCTTAGCCTGAATGGCCGCTGCAATAATGTCGTCGTGGGTTAGCTTTTTATTGACGATTTGCCGCACCCGCTCTGAACCGCTCTCTACCGCGATGGTGACGGATTTAGTGTGGTGTTTCACCAAGGTTTGCGCCAGCTTTTGGGTGATCGTATTGGTTCGCACCGAGGCCATGCTGACCCGCACCTCATCGTAGGCAGGCTGGTTAAGGTAGTCTAGCAGCGCCTCAAATTCAGGATGCTGCGTCACCGACGCCCCTAGCAGCCCCAGTCGATTCGTCACCTGCAGACCGCGCTCAATGGCTGGAATCAGCGATCCCTCTACGCTGGCGACGCGAAACGGCAGGGTCAAATAGCTGGCCAGGCAGAACCGACACATCTCCGGGCAGCTCCGCACCACCTCCACCATATAAATACTTTCCCAGGCGGCCTTTGCCGTCACCACTGTCGAGGCCGACAGCACATTGCCCCGGTAGGTTTGCTTTTGCACCGTGGCAGGCACATCCGCATCGACGGGGTGCACCGACTGCACCGGGCCACCGGGAGCGCTGTAGGTAACAGCATATAGGCTGGGCACATAAACCCCCGGCACCTGAGCCAGTTGCCTAAGCTGAGTGGCGCGATCGCAGCCTTTTACCCGCTGATAGGCATCGACAAAATTATCCAGCAGGTTCTCCCCGTCGCCTAGCAGCACAAGGTCAAAAAAGTCAGCAAAGGGTTCTGGATTGGCGGTCAGCACCGGACCACCGCCAAACACCAGGGGATGACTATCGCCGCGATCGCTGGCCCAAAGGGGAATTGCCAAAGACTCCAGCACGCCCATCAGGTTGCCGTAGTCTAGCTCCCAAGAGAGGGAAAACCCCAGCAGAGCCGGATTAGACGGCAGCGGCTCGTGGCAGTCTGTAAACAGCCGAGAGACCGCTAGGTCCCTGCGCTGAGCCAGCGTTGCCCATACAATTTGATATCCCAGGCTGGTGATGCCGACCGTGTAGTCATTAGGAAACGCAAAAATAACCGATGTGGCATCGGCATCCGGAACAGTAGGCTGAAATAAAAGATGCTCGTCGACAAAAGCGGCATCAGCCACAGCGAAATCCTTGAAGTCCTTATCGGTTGACCTTTGCTAGCCTAACACTGCTAACCGAGAAGGATAAAATGGCAGAGGTAGTCTATTCTTGCAGAGTAGAACGGATCAGATGGAGTTTAAGCGGTTCCACGCTAACCGTTTCCACATAGGCTGAGGTCAAATAGGGCAGATAAGAGTCATCCTCTTGCAGATACACGCTGCCGTGGGCGATCGCCAGCGTTATTACCAGCTCGGTAAATCGGTTTTGGGTTTCTTTAAAGCCTTCGATCACCTCGGTATTGGGATCGGTGACCTCTAAAGCAACGCGGGTTAGTTCCGGAGTGTGAGATAGGTTTTGGGCCAAATATAGATATTTTTGGGCAATCGTCAGCCCCTCAAAAGCGGTTACCTGCTCCAATGCTACGGGGCTAGCGATATCTAAGGCGCCCCCCATAATAACCGTTGGTACTTGAATGCTGCTCATGCCGGCTTCCCCAAACAGATTGGTGACCGGCGATAGGGTAAAGACAAAGCCGATTCGGTCATCGGCTAAACTGCCGTCGGTTAACTGTTGCAGGGCGTTTGGCGACGCTTCAAGCTCCAGCACTCGACATTGAAGGGCCAGGGCAATATTAATTTGATCGGGGTTAACATCCTGGTTCAATGCGCACTGGTCTGCCAAGTGCTCAATATCGACCCTCGCCCCTGCCGACATTAGGGCAGTGTAGCCGCCAAAGGAATGGCCCAGCACGCCCACCCGATTAAGCTGTAAGCGTCCTCGAAATTCTGCGGCATTCTGCTGCTCCAGCGTATCCAGCAGGAAACGGATATCTAGCGGTCGATTGACAAAGTCCATTACGTCAAAGGACTCTTGGTTGAGTCCCCTGGCTAAATCCGTTTGGTATTGCCTATTGCTGCCCACATGTTCTGGCAAAACGGTCAGATATCCACTGGCGGCTAAGCTCTGAGCTGCTTTAACGGCTTGTGGATTGGTTCGCGAGTCGCCATAGCCGTGGGAGAAAATCATAACGGGCACGGAGCCTTGAACCGCATCCAGATTTGCCGGTAAAAAAAGATCGACGGGGAAGGTGCGATCGCGCTCTGGATCGTTGAGCAGCAGCGATCGCTGCTCAACGGCAAACTGGCCGCTTTCTGCCAAATCAGGCAGCGCCCCATAGTCGAGACTAGGATCTTCAGCGGCGGCGGCGGCGGAGCGGGCGGCTACCTCTACAGTGAGCGTTTCGGTGACTGCTCGATTGGTATTGATGGCCCTAATTAAGGTCAGAATATTGGGCAAATTTAACCGCAGGCCCGCGGTTGGGTAAGCACGGATTAGGCTCATAAGCGAGAGCCCGTCCGGGTCAGCCGCCCCCAAAATAATGCTGGCTCGCAGGGCAAGCTGGCCATTCTGACGCTCGGTTGTTTGAATTAACTCACCGACTCGAACCAGGGTGTTCTCACCGATCGGCGCATAGAGCCACTGCGACAGCACAAACGGATCGGTGAACTCTGGCGGAATATCGGGATCAAGCTCATTAATCGGCGTCGTCAACACCTGTTGAAATCGCTGCTGCTGATCGGGCGAAATAAGGTCAAAGAAAGGCGCTAGATTGTCATCAACAATGCCCGTTTCTGCAAAATTTTCAAGGGATGAAACCGGCAGCGATCGCCCAAATAAACCGTAGTCGAAATAAATTTCGTCAGCGGATTTTACCGGCAAGGCAGCGATCAATCCGGCACAGAGGCTAATAGCCGTAGCGGGTAGCAGCCGTCGAATAGGCTTTAAGTTAAAGATTCTGAGATTCATAATCAAGTATGAGAGAGTTTGAGTGTGAAAAGTTTGGGTGAGGAAAGTTTTCAGGACAGGCAGAATTATGTTTTGTTCACTTGAGAGTCAGACTCGAATGGAGCCGATGCTTCCGGAAACTCCCGATGAGCGAGATAGCCGCTAACAAGTAGTGCGATAAAAATAGCGGGATAAATTTGTCCAACTAAAGCTTCTAAAACTGTAAGAACCGATGCAATTTCGGTGACTGGAACAATATCGCCAAATCCTAGAGTTGTAAGGGTAACAAAGCTAAAATATAGAACCTTTAAATAAGACGTTTCAGTGACCAGATTGCTGGAAAAGGCATTGGCATCCAGGGTGTAAACAATGCTGTAGAGCAATGCCCAAAAGTAGCCCAGCAGCAGGTATACGCAGACGCCTCCCCGAATAATATCCATAGTGACTCGGGACGCTTGGAGGGTTCGCTGCAGAATCAGCAGAGCCGCCGAACCAAAGAAGACACCGTAAATAATTTGAACCGCTAGAGCCGCCGCCATCGCCCTAGGAACCCAGCCCAAAGTCAGCAAAATATCCACCAAGAAGCCAATTAAAGCGATCGCCACAAAAAGAATAAACAGCGATCGCTTTAGTCGGTAAGACTGAATAATTAAAAATGTAATATGAAAAAATAGAAAAGAGGCCAAAATGCTCCCTAAGCCACCGTCAACAAAGGGAATCATTAAAAATCTCAATACAATAACGATTAATAGCTGATTATATTTAGGCGGCGAAACCGGACGCTTAACAGACGAAAAATCTACAGTCATAATTTCATACTAAGTTTGCAGATAAGCAATTAATCCATCCAGAGGTGTCCATGTTATTTATCTTGTTTACACCTCTAAAATCAGTTGGTAAAAATCAAAGTCGCTGTCGTAGAAAAGGGCATAAGTTCCCCTGATTAGCTGTAATAAACCTGAGCCTTAGGCTAATCATGAGTCTAAGTCGAGCGCAATTTTAATCTGCTCTAAAACGGCTTGCTCTTCTGGCGAAATCCGCTGTTTGTGCAAGAACCGACTGCCGGCAGCTTGGGCCACGCGCTGGCAGCAGGTGAAAAGCAGCTCTTTATACTCGCGCCGCTCTGCCAGAGTAGATTTTTCAGCTAAAAGGGCGATCGCCTGGTTAATCCTGGCTGTGGCGTCGGCCACCAGATCATCGAGCTTTTGTTGGCGGGCCGTTTGGGCAAACTCCATCGCTCGTCTGCGCTTAGCCTGATGGCCAAATAGCGCATAAATAATCCGGCTGGTGGGATATTTGCTGGTGGCCCCGGCTAGCTCCTGTTTGAGTACGGTGGCTTCCATCCAGTCAGATAGGGCGCCTGTCTCAGCAGCCGAAACCGCAGCCGCACTCAAAATGACGGCAGAGCTAAGCATTAAAATCTCTTCGACTTCGTAGCCGGCGGTGTAGTCAATATCGTGATAGTCGCTAGAGTGACGCTGAAACACATCGTCCTTAATCCAATCCAGGGTTGTTCTGGTGTTGTGGGCGGGGGTGGGCATTAGCCCCAAATACATCACCTGCCGAATCGCCTGTCCCACCGGTCCGACAATCTCGTAGCGATTAAAGACATTGGCGACACTGGTGCCGAGGCCCAGCTTCATCATGGTGCCTCGCAGACCCACTTTAGCGGCAGGCAGCGTGTCCTGCTGCTTCGCTTTGGCCATAAGTGCATGGGCGATCGCTCCCCCTTGCTGATAGGCCACCTGGGCAGTCGCCGGTAGGGGGTCACTTGCCTCGGTGCTCGCGCAATCGCCGGCGGCAAAGATCTCCGGGTGCTCCAGCAGTTGTAAGGTAGGCCGCACAAGCAGATGCCCGCGCTTAGTTCGCTGACGCTCTGGAATCGGCAAAGACTGAATCAGGGGATGCACCTGCGTGCCCGCGCTCCAGACAATGGTGGCGGCGTTTAGATATTGCGCCTGATCGTTACGGGTAAATTCCACCCCATCGGGACGCACCGCCGTCACAGAAGCCCCCAGCAGTAATTCTGGCTGGACTTTGCGATATTTTGCCGCCTGCCTAGCCACATCGCGCAGCCGACTATTGACATCACCGCTAAGAATATCGCCGCGATTAAGTAAAACAATGCGAATCTCTTCTGGACTGCCGTCCATCGCCTTATACCACTGGGGCAGCAAGTCTCCCAGCGTCAAAGCCAATTCTACGCCCACCGGGCCGCCCCCCACAATCGCCACGGTTAGCAGCGATCGCCGCTGATCGGCAGAGGATAACTGCGCCGCCGCCTGCAGCTGCGACATAAGATGCTGCTTCAGCGCATCGGCATCCGCCTTTGTTTGAAACGTCAACGCATGGTCAGCCGCCCCCTCAGCAAAAAATGCCGGTACACTACCGACCGTCAAAACAAGATTTCTATAGTCAATGGTGGCCCCCTCTAAGAGGTGCAGACGATGAGCTTCTAAATCGACATTGACTACAGTTCCCCTGATAAAGGTAATATCGCGACCTTGGAGCAGCTCGACATAGAGAGGATGGGTTTGATAAGACTCCATCTCACCGCTTATATAGTCGTAGAGCAGCGGTTTGAAACAGAAGCGATCGCTGCGGTCAATTAAGGTCAGAGGATAGGGGTATTGCTGATTGGTCAGATGCAGCGCCGTAAACAGCCCCGCAAAGCCAGCGCCAATAATAACCGTCGAGGAGTCAGGTGAATTCATCGGAATTTTGCCTGTTTTAAGTGATTAAAGCGGGCCGGTTTTTATGCTCAATCAAAGCTATTTGATCGAGCAATCTGCTATTTCTCTCTATTTAGAAAAGACGGGTTGAATCAGCTGAGCCGCTATACCATCGCTGATTGCCCCTTCATCAGCCAGTTTTATAACAGCTTCATTCTGGAACGTTCGCGCAATGCGATCGCTTACCTCTATCTGATGTGATATGACTAACTCAGGAAACATTGTGGCGATTTTATCCATCTCCTTTTCAGCCTCAGCCCGTTTTTTTTCGTAGAGATTCAGGGCAGATTGAATCACCGCTATAAAACTGGCTCCGCCCTGCTCCTTAAAGGCTTCAAGTTTCGATGAAACAATATCACTGACGCGAATCAAAATTGCCCAGTACTCATAGCGAGCGATCGCTATCCGAGATGGCTGATACCCTAACCAAGAATTATTTGGAATAAGCTTCTGAATAAGTGCTTCAAAATATCGGTCCCACCTATTTTCTAGGGGCACAACGCTAGACCCTCCAAACGAAAAGTCTCCGCCTAAAACCGCATCCTGAAGCATCATGGTTCTGGTGTTAAGTTGGTCAAGCACTGCTTCAGACATCAACCCCTGGCCATAGAGGGTCTGATAGCTTTTTTTCTCCACCGATAGCGCCGTCAACAGTACAAGAGATTGGAGAGTTTTGGGCTGCTGATTAATCTGTTCTTTGAACTCGATTAAAGCCTGCTCGGCATCAGTTACCTCTTGCTGACAGCGTTGCTGAAATCTATCGACAACCGTTTGAAACTGGGGCTGAAATTCTTTTACTAGCTCAATATGCTCCATCACATTACGT
>JBCDFX010000191.1:0-7560 GCA_039177155.1 Cyanobacteria bacterium P01_H01_bin.119 | reverse complement strand
TCTTTGCGGTAGCGGGCAATAAACGGCACCGTTGCCCCCTCAGCAAACAAATCCAAAGCGGCTTCAATTTGGGCGGGCTGTAAGTTGAGTTCTTCAGCCAGTTGGCGGGCCAGTTGATGGGCCAGTTGATTTGCAGGGGTCGCCATCAAACACTTATCCCAAAACGATAGGTCACAAGCCGGCTTCAATTCTTCTACCGTAAACAGGCAGAATTGAAGCGTCGGCTTTCTACGCTAACAGACTTTTATTGCCCTTATTTAGGACAGATACAGCAATTTACCGCAGTCATTGAACGCGAAGATAGTGATTATGCGTCGCCTTATGCTCTCTATCAGAAAATAACGCCATGAACTTACGATATGCCTACACCCGTTTGAACGTCGAAAACTTTCAAGCCTGCAAAGCGTTTTATCGAGATGTGCTGGGGCTAGCCGTCAAGTTTGATGATGAAATGGAAGAGTACGTAGAATTTGATACAGGTTCAACCCAAATCACGCTGTTTAACCGGCAAAAGCTAGGAGAATTTGTGACCGATGACGATGGGCTGACCTTTGAGCGCCACAGCGGTCGGATAGTGCTGTCGTTTATGGTGAATGATTTGGATGCAACCCTCGCCGAACTTAAAAATCAGGGCATAGAACTGCTGAATCCGCCGACTCAGTACAGCGATCGCAACTTTATCTCCACCTGTTTTAGAGACCCCGACGGCAACTTAATCGAGCTAGAGCAGTTGAGCTAGGGCGCGTCATCAATTAAAACCAGAATGCTTCCGGTATAAGCATTACCGCGCCCGCTCCGCATAACAAACTAGGGGCTGAAACACCTTCCGCATAAAGACTTGACCGCTAAATAATGACAGCCCCTAGGCCAGGTAGCCCTAAGCGGGTCGGGCTCTTGAGCTAAATAGCTTCGAGAAGGTAGCCGTCCCCTAAATAGTTCTCGGGGCAGTTACTTGAAAAATAGATTCAGTTGAACGCTGCTGGGGCACTTTAAGAGAGCCTTGAGTCGGGTGTATTGTGCCGTTAATTCAACCAAACTTATCTGGGCCGATTACCTCAGCGCGCTGGCAGCAGGTAGAGGCTACGTTTCAGCAAATTTGGGGATATCAGTCGTTTCGCCCGCCCCAGGGAGAAATTGTGCGATCGCTGCTCCAGGGGCAGGATGCCGTGGTGGTGATGCCCACAGGGGGCGGCAAATCGATTTGCTTTCAGCTTCCGGCTTTGTTGAGCCAGGGGCTTACCCTGGTCATTTCGCCCCTGGTGGCACTGATGGAAAATCAGGTGGACGAGCTGCGTCAGCGACAGTTGCCCGCCGCCACCCTGCACGGCGAGCTCTCTAAGCGATCGCGCTGGCAAACCCTAAGAGATTTGGAGCAGCAGCGGCTGCGGCTGCTGTATCTATCCCCAGAAACGCTGCTAAGCCCCGCCGTGTGGGAGCGGCTGTGCCATCCCGCCCTCAAGATTAACGGGCTAGTGTTAGACGAAGCCCACTGTCTGGTGCAGTGGGGAGACACCTTTCGTCCCGCCTATCAGCGGCTGGGAGCCGTGCGACCTGCGCTACTGGCCCAGCGACCGGGAACTCAAATCGCGATCGCGGCCTTTACCGCCACCGCCGATCCTAAAGCGATAGAGTGTCTGAAAACAACGCTCCAGCTGCGTCAGCCTCAGGTGGTGCAGATCAATCCCCATCGCGCTAACTTGCACTTGGCGGTGCAGCCTGTGTGGACCCCCCGCGATCGCTACCATCGGTTGCTAAAGGGGTTAAATAGCCGGGGCGATCAGGCCGGATTAGTCTACGTTCGCACGCGTCAGGACAGTGAGAAGCTGGCCGCATCTCTTAAAAAACAAGGGTTTTGCTGCGCCGCTTACCATGCCGGACTAGCCCCCGCTCAACGGCGGCAGTTAGAGGCAGACTGGATTGCCGATCGACTTCAGTTTGTGGTGTCTACATCGGCCTTTGGTATGGGCATCAATAAGCCCAACTGCCGGTGGGTGATTCACTTCCAGGCGCCAGGGCTGCTTAGCGAGTATGTGCAGGAGGTGGGGCGCGCCGGGCGAGACGGCAAGCCAGCCCGCACCCTTACCCTGGTCAGTGAACGAACCGGATGGCTAGACAATACCGACCAGCAGCGCGCCCAATATTTTGACCAGCGACAGGAAAAAATTAGGCAAAATGCCCAGCGATTGGCCCGCCAACTGCCGGAGCAGGGAACAGTAGCAGAGGTTAGCTCATTTCAGCACGGGGCGATCGCCTTGGCCTATCTACACCGCACCGGACAGTTGCAGTGGCTCGACCCGTTTACCTATCGACTGATGCCGAAGCTCTATAAAAATCCCCTGCCCGCAACAAAAGGCTATCAGCAGATGCAGCGTTATTTACACAGCCGCCAGTGTCGCTGGCAGCATCTGCTCAATCAGTTTGGGTTTCAGCCTATTGCCCGGCAAATGGCCCAGCAAACGGGAGGCTGCGGTCGCTGCGATAATTGCCAGCGATGATAGAGCTTAGGACACCCGAGCTCGCAGTAGGGCAGCGGGTAAACAGAGCAGCTTTGGCAGCGACGGCACGTAGGCGCGGGTGTCAAATACGTTGTAGTCATTTTCCTCAATCACATCGAGGATCTTGCGATAGAGAATCAGCGCAGACCACACCGGCCAGCGGGCATCGGGGCTTAGTACCCGCACCCCCTCTTCTGCCTGGGTGTAATACTCTCTCGCCCGCTGAATTTGAAAGCGCATCAGCGCTTTCCAGCGATCGTCGTTTACCCCTTTAAAGAGGTCTTCTTCGCTGTAGTCAAACGCGCTCAAATCTTCTAAGGGCAGATAAATGCGTCCCCGCCGCGCATCTTCTCCCACATCGCGCAGAATATTCGTAAGCTGGTTGGCAATACCCAGGGCGATCGCTTCCTCTGTCGGGTTGGGGCCTCCGTTTTTGTAAGGACTCCAGGGCGCGCTGCTGTAGCTCTCATCTATGCCCATCACCACCGTAGACATCAGGCCAACTGTACCGGCAACCCGGTAGCAGTAGAGTTTCAAATCCTCAAAGGTGGCATAGCGCGATCGATACAGATCCATGCGCTGCCCAGCGATCATATCCCGGTAGGGCTGAATACTCTGGGGGAAGCGCTCCAGGGCATCGACCAGCGCCACATCCCAGTCGTCTGCGGGGTGCCCCGCAAATACAGACTCCAGCTGCCGCTCCCAGTTATCTAGGGTAGCTTCGGTAGTGAACTTGGCCTGGGGACCGTCTACCAGCTCATCTGTGCGCCGACACCAGACATAAATGGCCCAAATTGCCTTGCGTTTTGCCTTTGGCATTAGCAAGGTACCCAAATAGAATGTTTTAGAATATTTGGCGGTGATTTGGCGACACCGCTCGTAGGATTCGCTAAGCGGGGCGAGGATTCTAATTTGGGTAGGAACCGGTTCAGTCAATTGCAGCATCAACTTGCAAGCTGGCGGATGGACAGGGCAACGGTAGCAGTTGGGCAGACGAAAGCGCCTAAGCGCCTCCTCCAAACAATCCCTTAAAACAGAATCTCACGTCTAGCGGACCCTAAACCCCTGAGGTTTGTAGTTGAGGGTGGCGTGTCTCGGTAGAAGCTGCCTGCTTAGGAAAATCTTGGCTAATCGCCTGCGCTGTTAGCTTACCTGATAGCACTGCCCCTTCCATACTGGCTAGGTACCGCTGCATGGTGTAATCGCCAGTTAGATAAAAGTTTTGGATGGGCGTGCGCTGGTCGGGGCGGCAGTCTTGACGGCCCGGTGTGGCTTTATAGACCGAACGAGGGGTCTTTACCACCTTGGACTTTAGCAGTTGGGCCGGGCTGTCGCCGCTAAAGTGATGGGGAAAGAGTTGGCGCAGTTCGGCCATGGTGGCCTCGACAATGGCTTCGTCAGACTTGCCAATCCAGTCTTTTGCCGGCGCCAGCACAAGCTCTAGCATGGAGCGATCGGGGTTGGCGTATTCCCGGCAGGTGTTGCTCATATCGGCGTAGACGCTGAGCAGGGGCGATCGCGAAAACAGCAGATGATCCACATCGGTCAGCTTGCGATCAAACCAAAGATGCAGATTGATCACCGGCACCCCTTCTAAGCCGTTAATCTGCTCGAAGTAGGGCATCTGGCGCCAGGACTGAGGCACTAGGGTCTTAAAAGGGTCAACGGGCATGGCCGACACATAGAGATCAGCGGTCAGCCGCTCATCTGGCGCGCCGTTTAGCCCCCGAATTAAGAAGCTTTCAACGGCTCCGTCATCGTTGAGCACAATTTCTTTGAGCGGCGCGTTCATCCGCACCTCGCCCCCCCGCGCGCTCACATAGTCTACGATGGGCTGGCACAGGCGCTCTGGCGGTGCGCCATCCAAAAAGGCCATCTTAGAGCCGTTGGTCTCCTGCAAAAAGCGGTTAAGGGCGGTCAGCAAGATGGTCGCCGAAATCTCGTCGGGGCCAATAAAGTTCAGCGCTTTTGCCATGGCGATAAACACTTCATCGTTCACGCGCTCTGGGATGTTGTGCTTACGGAGCCACTCTGTCCAAGAGTACTGGTCCATGTTTTCTACATAGGACTGGCCTTTGATAATGGCCGGGAGTAGCCCTAGGCCAAAGCGAATTTTTTCTGGCCAGGTCAGCATATCGTTGTTGCGTAAGATGGCGACAATACCGTTGACCGGGGCAGGAATATTGGGAAAATCGAAGCGAGAGTAGGTGCCCGGCTTGCTGGGCTGATTAAAGATCATGGTGTGCTCTTTCCACTGCAGCCGATCTTCAATATCTAACTCTTTGAATAGCTGGAGAATATTGGGATATGCCCCAAAAAAGATGTGCAGCCCGGTTTCGTACCAGTCTCCATCTTCGTCCTTCCAGGCGGCAACTTTGCCGCCCAGCACATCCCGTCGCTCCAGCAGAATCGGCGTATGGCCAGCATCGACCAGGTATTTTGCACAGGATAGGCCGGCTAGGCCAGCACCAGCGATCGCAACTCGCATGTCAGACTACCTCTTGCAGATTCCAATTTGTATGGGTTATTAGTCTCTCATTATATGTTGCAAAGCGTTACAGTTCGAGGCGAAATCCAGGAATATTCAATGATTTAGGCGATCCCGTACGGATTTTTTTTCGCGGCAGCAAATACCGCCAGAGTCAACCTGGACTCAACTCAGATCAATCCAAATAGAGACAGATTAAGAGAGTCCATTCTCTACCAAAAACCGGAAGTCTGGGGTTATGATCAATATCTTTGATTGAATCGTCTACTGCTAGGACGGTTTAACGTGACGGTTTAAAGTAGGGAACTTTTTAGGGAGATTTTGAGCGTGCCGCACACTAACCTTGACGCGTTAATTGATTCTGATCCGGCGATCGCCGATATTCTTCGCCAGGAGCTGCACCGCCAGCGCACCCATCTGGAGCTGATCGCCAGCGAGAACTTTACCTCCGCTGCGGTAATGGCCGCTCAGGGCTCGGTGCTCACTAATAAGTATGCCGAAGGGCTGCCGGGTAAGCGATACTACGGCGGCTGTGAGTTTATCGATCGCGCCGAGGCCCTGGCCATTGAGCGGGTGAAGCAGCTATTTGGGGCTGCCCACGCCAATGTCCAGCCCCACTCCGGTGCCCAGGCTAACTTTGCGGTCTTCTTGGCTCTGCTGCAGCCGGGAGACACTATTTTGGGCATGGATTTGTCCCACGGGGGCCATCTGACCCACGGCTCTCCGGTTAATGTCTCGGGTAAATGGTTTAATGTCGCCCAGTATGGCGTTGATCCCGACACTGAGCAGCTCAACTTCGAGCGGATTCGGGAAATTGCCCTGGCGCAAAAGCCTAAGATGATTATCTGCGGCTACTCGGCCTATCCCCGCATCATTCCCTTTGAAAAATTCCGGGCGATCGCCGATGAAGTGGGCGCTTATCTGCTGGCGGATATTGCCCATATTGCCGGGCTGGTGGCAGCAGGGGTACACCCCAATCCGGTACCCCACTGTGATGTGGTCACCACTACGACCCATAAAACACTGCGCGGTCCTCGCGGCGGCCTGATCCTAACCCGCGATCCGGATCTGGGTAAAAAGTTTGATAAAGCGGTGTTTCCCGGTAGCCAAGGTGGGCCGCTGGAGCACGTGATTGCGGCCAAAGCGGTGGCCTTTGGCGAGGCGCTTCAGCCTGATTTCAAAATCTACTCTACCCAGGTGGTTGATAACGCCCAAGCCCTTGCCGGCCAGCTTCAGGCTCGCGGGATTAAAGTGGTCTCTAACGGCACTGACAATCATCTAGTGCTGGTGGATCTGCGTTCGGTAGGTATGACGGGCAAACGAGCCGATCAGCTGGTCAGCGAGGTGAATATCACCGCCAACAAAAATACCGTCCCCTTCGATCCGGAGTCTCCCTTTGTGACCAGCGGCCTGCGGCTGGGCTCTCCCGCTATGACCACTCGGGGCATGGGGACTGATGAGTTTGTGGAAATCGCCAATATCATTGCCGATCGCCTGCTTGACCCAGAGAGTGATGCGATCGCCCAAGACTGCCTGCGGCGGGTGGGTGATCTCTGCGATCGCTTCCCGCTCTACTCCCATCTGGCGGTTCCTGTACCGGCACTGGCCTAGGGCAATTAAAAGACGCCGCAAATTAGAAGCGCTGCTACATTCGGCTTTGGCGTTAACCCATGACGATTGGGCAGATTTATACCTTAACCCCATCTAAATCCTCGGCTTTTGCCCAGGGAAAACTTTAATTTCCAAATTGGATGTGGTTTAACTCTGTTACAGAGGGTGAAGAATCTGCCATAATCTGCATGGGTTTTCTGAGTTTGACATATTAAGTTACAAATCCGCCGAACTTTACTGATCAGCCTAGATGTCTTCAAACCTGTATCACGCTCTTGCGTTTATTGTCTCGGCCAGTGTTGTACTGGCAACGACACCGCTAGTCAAAGCCCTTGGTCTTAAAAGTGGACGGTTTGATTTACCGGGAGGGCGCAAAGTTCATCAAAAGCCGATGGTACGGTTAGGCGGAATCTCGATTTTTTTGGGCACTCTGGTCGCGCTGCTGCTGACATGGAGCGTTGGTGGCTTTATCGGCGCCGATGGTCAATATCTGCCGCCTACCACCGAGTATCAAATTTGGGGCGTTACCCTGGGCGGACTGGCCTTCTTTTTAATTGGTTTACTCGATGATTTATTTAGCCTATCGGCTATGAGCCGCCTGTTTATGCAGGCCGTTGTTGCCGGGCTGGCCTGGAAGGTTGGCGTTAGCATTGATTTTTTGTCGGTGCCCTTTCACGGGCTGGTGTCTTTGCCCGTGTGGGTTAGCCTGCCGGTGACCGTTGTTTGGCTTGTAGGCATGGCCAACGCCATTAACTGGATTGATGGACTAGATGGACTTGCCGCCGGCGTATCGGGCATTGCCGCGGTGATTATGCTGGTGGTAAGTCTGTTTATGGATCAGCCTGCGGCAGCACTGATTGCCGCTGCTGTCGCCGGGGGGGCGCTGGGATTTTTGCGCTACAACTTCAACCCGGCACAGATTTTTATGGGAGATGGCGGAGCCTATTTTATGGGATTTACCCTGGC
>JBCDFX010000190.1:0-7560 GCA_039177155.1 Cyanobacteria bacterium P01_H01_bin.119 | reverse complement strand
GTTGAGCTGGCACCCTGGCGCTGAACCTGGCGCGTAAACGGATTTTCTGCCCGCAGCAGTTGAGATACCAGATGGGTCTGCCAGCTTTGCTGCGCCACAGCCAACGCCGAAAACCACTGGCCGTAGGCCCGCAGCGCAGCCTCTGGCTCCTCCCGCTGCAGCGCTTGAATCAGGGCGAGAAAGGCGCGGCCCGGGGGGGCATCCAAGACAGATTGGTACACCAGCAGACTGGCGGCCTGATAACCATACTGCTGGAGCTGAAGCAGGCTGTCGGCATCTAGATAACCCATAACAAAAATTCCAATCGTCTAGCGGCGGCAATGTAACGAATACCAACCGTTTGCTGCTCCATTATCGAGAACCTGGGAGGATAAACCCAACTTTTTCTCAATGCTTTAGTTATGACCACAGCAGCTATTGCCGCGATCGCCTACGGCGCGCTATCTATCGTCGGCGGCATCATCGGTTTTGTTCAGGCCGGCAGCAAAGTCTCCCTAATCTCTGGCCTGATCAGCGGAATTTTACTAATTGCCGGGGCAATGCTGATCCGCCAGGGCAATGCTGCCGGGTTCTTCTTAAGCTTAATCGTGACTGCAGGGCTGATTGCGGTGTTTGCCGTGCGGCTGGCCAAAACCCGTAAAGTCATGCCCGCTGGCCTAATGATTATCGCCGGCATTGCGGCCCTAGCGGTTATGCTGCTGGGGGGCTAAGGCGGGGGGCTAAGGCGAGGTAAAGCTAAACTCGGCTTCAGCGGCTGACGGACTAACGGTGCCTGAATATTCGCGAATTTCGCCCTGCACCAGCACCCGCACCGAAAAGTCAATGGCGCGATCGGAAAAATCAGCCTGGCCGATGCCTGAACACAGGCTAAATAGGCTAACAATCACGGTAAATTCTCCGCTAGGAGATTGGCCTTCAGGCCAGAAGATATTTTCAACCGGGTCGGCAAAAATATCGTTGCAGGCTGCGTTGGCATCTACATCTAGCTGACCGCCCGACGGAATGCTTGGATTAAAGTAAGCAACGGTGTCGCCCGCAGGGTCAACCACAAACAGATCTAAATCATCGAGCCCTGACCACTCCAGGGTGACCTGCACATCGCCGGTTTGCAGCACCGGGCGCTGCTGCAGCCCACTCAAAGACTCTGTGCCGCCGCAAATAATGGACAAATCAAACACCTGGCCGAATTCATCCTCGACAAAGCAGCTTCCCTGCACCTGGGCCTGAGCAGCGGAATCACTGCCGCCAATTGCCGTAGTGGCTGCGATCGCAGCGGCAAGCCAGCAGGCTGCAGGTGACAGGACGCGGGGATAAAAACGCATAGTCAGCCGGGCTCCAGGTCAATAGTCAATACCTTAAGCATGCCCGAATCAGGGCCAAAGTTACGGCTGGGTAACCAATTGTGTTAAGACTTTACCGTTTTGCGAGTCAGCGATCGCCGCCCACCGGCCAGATAGCGGCATCAATTAAACCTCCGTGCTCAAGAGTTAAGGACAGCTGTGCACCCACATCCAGCACTCTTCGATATATTTAGAGAGCGATTCCTCTATCGGGCTAGCATCCCTGGAGCAGTACGGGCATGAGTCCATCTTCAATTTTCGGAATTTTAGCCTTTATTATTATTGGCTACACGGTCGGCTCAGTCCGCATCGTCAAACAGGGCAATGAAGCCCTCGTGGAGCGGCTAGGACGCTATCAGCGCAAACTCAAACCCGGACTTAACTTTGTCGTTCCCGTGCTAGATAGTGTGGTGTTAGAAGACACCCTGCGGGAGCAAATTATTGATACTGAGCCCAAACCTGCCATTACCAAAGACAATGTGCCCTTAGAAGTTGACGCCGTAGTGTACTGGCGAATTCTCGATCTAGAGCGCACCTACTACGCCATCGAAGACGTCGAAAGAGGTTTAGAAGAATTGGTGGTGACTACCCTCCGCTCCGCCATCGGTAAAATGCGGCTCGAAGAAACCTTCTCCTCCCGCGACGAACTTAATAAAACCCTGCTTAACCAGCTAGACGATGCCACCGAAGCCTGGGGCATTAAGGTGTTGCGGGTGGAGGTGCAAGAAATTAATCCACCGGCGGACGTTAAAGATTCTATGCAGCTCCAGCAGGCGGCGGAAATCAAAAAGCGCGCCGCCATTTCTGAAGCCGAAGGCGAAAAAGAAGCCGCCATCACCCGCGCTGAGGGGACGGTTCGCTCAATGCAGCTGCTCTCCCAATCTCTGCAGGATCCGGGCAGTCGCCGTCAGATTTTGCAGTTTTTGCTGGCCCAGCAGTATGTGGAGGCTAACCAAAAGCTGGGAGAGAGCAACAACTCAAAAGTTGTCTTTATGGATCCTAAGTTCCTCTCAGAAGGACTGGTAGAGCTGGTTAACGAAATGCCTGAAATCGGCCCTCGTGATACCAAAGGAGACAGCTAAGCTGAATTTACTCAGCATCATCCCCAGCATTGCCACCAAAAATATCGGTCACCACATCAGAGGACGGAAAGAAACGGATTTGCCCATAGGTTTCGTCGCTGGTTTCTTCTAGGGTGTCAAGAACCGATTCGAGGGAGACCAGAGAAACTGAGATCTGCTCAGCTAGCCCTTGCTCTTCGAGTCGATCTAGCAGGGGCTGCATATCTTGCAGATCCAGAAACATGGGAATAATCGGCTCCGGCTCGTTTTGGGTGTTGATGGTCAGCAGGGAATCATCGTCGTTAAAGCGCACGACAAAGACAGGCACCCCTGAAAACTCTTCGTTAAACTGGCTGGCCAGCCGCAGCTGGTTAAATGAGGGAACGTAAATAAAATCTAGGCTGAGCGATCGCCCATCAGGACCCGTTGTGCCGCTTTGAATTTGATCTGAAGTTCTCTGATACAAATCGCCCAGCCAGATCACGGCGATCTGAGCATCTTCAGAAAAGGCGGCGTTTTCATCTTCTTGGGCGGCGGCAATAAATGCCTCAGCTCCCTGACGCTCCATAAATACCAAAGGAGCCTCTTCACTTTCCCCAGAAGCCAGCAGCGGATTGCCCGCTGAATCTACCAGAATAAAGACAGGAACCGTAGAAAGCTGCTCAACAACGGTTTCGGTTTCAAGGGCAATCGCTCGCTGCAACCCTAGCGTTAATGAGGTTGCCAAAACGCCCCCTAGCAAACCGACTGTAGCAATACCACGCGACAAAAAATTCATAACTAAAACCAATTCATCTACAACACTATGCTGGTTCGAGCACCGTCAAATTCAAACACTGGCAGCCCTGCTCACAATGCCCAACTATCAATACCCGATGATTCCATTCGAGAGCGATCGCAGCGGCTTAGTTCCCGCAGCGCTAGCTGGCCAGCGCCACTAGTTGCTTGGCTTGGGTAAGCAGACCGCTGAGCGCGTCATGGAGAGTCTGAGTTAAATATCGGGCACCGACTTTAGTTTCCACGCCAGTGTAGTCTGCAACCTTGATCGGCGCACCGATTTTAATTTCAACGTCGGTACCCCAGTGAGGGCAGGGATGACTGTAATGGAGACTAACGGGCAAAATCTTCACCTCCAGACAAGTAGTGCTGGCTTCTGCCTGTAGCGCCATACGGGCTAACCCAGGCTTAAGCGATCGCACCGAATCACCCCTAAAGATGCCACCCTCCGGAAAAATCACCATCATTTCACCCTGCTGTAGCAGCTCAACGCCGTGGCGCAGGGTTGCAATCGAAGGCCGATGAACATTGACAGCAAACCCGCCCAGACGCCGAATAAACCAGCCCTGAACCCCCTTCACTTCATCGGCGGTGACCATAAATCTTAAATCGCGCCCTGAGATATGACGACCAGCCGCATAGGGCAATAGCAGCGCATCCCAACGAGAGCGATGGGTAGGCGCAAAAATCACCGGACCCTGAGCCGGAATATGCTCCTGCCCAGAAATTTTGACTTCTCTAAAATAGAAGGGTATGACAAAATGCCGCCCCAAAAAATAGACTAACGGCGTCAGCCAGGGAGAAAAGCGAGAGCTAACGGCATTATTTCGACAGCAAGAGCCGAGCCTTTTCTCCTGGATGGGTTGATTAGCCATAGCAAACGGAACTTGATGATAAACAGCAAATCAAAATTAGGACCACATCTAATGTGGAAACTGGCGTTTGCCTGAGAAAACGCCGAGAATCTAGACGGGGTCAAGGTATGGGGTAATCCTCAGATGAGGGCGTACTTCAAAATGTGCCTTATACAACTAAACCTAATGGGTCTTGCCCTGCTTATGCAATGGCAACGGACAGTTTTACCGTTGGCATCCTGGTTAAAAGGGGGACGGGGATGAAGCGCGCCGCTGGGCAAACCACTGCTGGAGCTGTTCCCGGCAGCTAACAGCTAGGATACCGCCCACGACCGATAGACGATGGTTAGACGCGGGGCTATCGGGAAGATTTAGCACGCTGCGGACAGATCCGGTTTTGAAATCGTCTGCGCCATATACCAGCAGCCCTAAACGAGCGGCAATCAGCGCGCCGCTGCACATCATACATGGCTCTAAAGTGACATAGAGGGTGCAGTGAGTCAGTCGCCAGGTGCCGAGGCGAGCGCTGGCCTCTCTAAGGGCCAAAATTTCCGCGTGGGCCGTGGGATCTTGATCGCGCTGGCGGCGATTGGCGGCGGCGGCAATGAGTTGATGATTGTTATCAATAACGAGCGCTCCCACGGGAACCTCTCCCGCAATGCCGGCCTCCTCTGCGATCGCGATCGCCTTAGCCATCCAGTGGCGGTGACGGCTGTAGGTGTCGCTATCAATGGGAGAAGGCGGCAAAGAAAACGGCACGACAATCAATATTTCCTACTCAAACACAAGGCTTTAAAGCCGAAAACCTAAATTCTAAAGCTGAAGCATCCATCAGTTTTTAGCCTAAGTGATCGAATGTCACCCCAGCCGCCCGTTCCTGCCAATCAGAGGCCATCTCAATCTCCCCAAAACTTGCGCTGGCGATGGATGGGGCTCCTCTATTTACTTATATTTTTGATCATCCTGGCGTTGGCCTACACCAAAAACCTGCCGGCCTATTTGGCTACCATTCCTTACTACGACAAAACTGGCCATATTTTGCTTTACTGCATTGCCACCTACCTAGGACAACGAATGACCACGCTGAGACCACAGCATTAGCCGCAGCTACCATCACCTACGAGCTAGTGAATTTATTAACCTTGAGCCCTAAAGCAGTGTGCAAAGGATAAATAGTTGCGTATAACTTCGCAATGCACCTGACAAAGCTCTGGTGCATTGCGGTTGTTAGAGCGTGGTTATCTGCCTCCCGCAACATCAATAAATGAACCTGTTGTGTATGAGGCTTCATCAGAAAGCAACCATAAAATCGCATTTGCAACTTCACTGGCTTGTCCTCCCCGTTTCATAGGAAGGAGGTCTTTGATACGTTCAACTCGATTAGGCTCGCCACCATCAGCATGAATATCGGTATAGATAAAGCCAGGACGCACTGCGTTAACTCTAATGCCTTCATCTGCGACCTCTTTAGCTAGACCAATCGTCATAGAGTCAACCGCCCCTTTTGATGCGGCATAGTCAACATACTCACCCGGTGAACCTGAACGCGATGCACCCGAGGATACATTAACGATTGCTCCTCCAATTCCTCCCTTTTTAATAGACATTCGTTTGACAGCCTCCCTTGCACACAAAAAGCTCCCAGTGATATTCGCTGCAAAAATACGGTTTAGACGAGCTGCATCCATTCTTTCAACTCGCATTTGCTGCTCTAGAATCCCAGCATTATTCACCAAAGCTGTAACCCGACCAAGCTGGCTGTCCACTACTTTGAATAGATGATTGACCTGATCTTCAGATGCGACATCAGCAGCAACAGCGATCGCGCGCACTCCTATCTTTCCAAGCTCATCGACAATATTTTGCGCTGCTGCTTGGTTACGCAAATAATTTACACAAATCGCATACCCTCGTTTGCCAGCAAGCAAAGCAGTGGCAGCACCGATACCACGACTTCCTCCTGTAACGATCAAAACTTTTTCCATTTTTTGATGCGCTATTGACTACACTATTGCCGTGATACAGGGGGAGTTCAACCAGGATAAATCTGGATTAACGTACAGCTTCAGCATCTGCCGACACTTCTAAAGTCAGACATAGCATCGTTGACTCGATTTAAGCCTAAAGCGGGGTGGAATAGCCTAAGGCGGCTTTAACCTTAGCTAGGGTTTGTGAGGCGATCGCGTTGGCTTTTTCATTTCCTGCCTTTAGCACGGACTCTAAATAGGCGCGATCGCCCATTAGTTCGTGATAGCGGTCTTGAATTGGCTTAAGCGCAGCGACAGTAGTTTCGGCCAGCAGCGGCTTAAACTGGCCCCAGCCCATATCCGCACATTCTGACGCCACCGCAGCCTGGGTTTGGTTGGACAAGATCGTGTACAGGCTCAGCAGATTATGACATTCGGGGCGATCGGGATTGTCAAACTCTAAACCGCGCACGGGATCAGTTTTACAGCGCTTGATTTTCTTTTGAATCAGATCCGGCGGATCGAGCAGATCAATGCGGCTCATTTCCGACGGGTCGGATTTAGACATTTTGCTGGTACCGTCTGTCAGGCTCATCACTCGCGCGCCAGCTTTTTGGATAAGGGGGTCAGGCACTTTCAGCACCGGGCTGTCTTCACTGCCGTACTGAAAGTTGACTCGCACTGCAATATCGCGGGTCAGCTCCAAATGCTGGCGCTGATCTTCTCCTACAGGGACAAAATCAGGCTCATAGAGCAAGATATCTGCTGCCTGCAGCACGGGGTAATCCAGCAGGCCAATGCTGACATTTTCACCTTGTTTAATCGCTTTTTCTTTAAACTGAATCATCCGCTCTAGCCAGTTTAATGGGGTAATGCAGTTAAAGAGCCAGGCCAGTTCGCTGTGGACAGGCAAATGGGATTGGACAAATACGGTCGCCTTGTTGGGATCAATGCCGCAGGCTAAATAAGTCGCCGCGACGCCGTAGGTATTGTCGGCAAGTTGCTTAGGATTGTGAGGCACGGTGATAGCATGCAAATCGGCCATAAACAGATAGCTGTCGTATTCGTTCTGGAGCTGTACCCAGTTGCGAATAGCGCCGAGATAATTGCCTAAATGTAATGTGCCCGTAGGCTGAATCCCAGAGAGAATGCGCTTTTTGTTCATAGCTCCCGTCACTATATCCCCAGTCAACATATCTGCTGTGGCCGTAGCTGCTCTCAATCGTAGAGCGTTATGCAGCCGTCAATAGTCTACCGGGCGACGGTTCAAATTTTAGGCTACGGCGCTGCTGGGTAAACTGCTGTCGGTTTTGGCGGCGATCGCCTTCAGCCAGTTAAGAATAGCCGGATTGACAATTTCAGGTCGCTCATCATGGGGACAGTGGCCCGTTTTAGGAATGGATTGAAACGTCACCGATATAGCAGCGTTGGGATCGTCGCTAAGCTGCTGATAAATTTCTGCGCCCCGAATCGGCGTCCAGGGATCTTTTTCGCCCCAGAGCACCAGCAGCGGCTGTTCAATATTGGGCAGCAAATCGGTGGGTTTAGGCCCGGGCGGAGC
>JBCDFX010000189.1:0-7622 GCA_039177155.1 Cyanobacteria bacterium P01_H01_bin.119 | reverse complement strand
GAATATATGGAAAAGCACGCCGTTGCCCGGCTGGTTGGGGCTCCCCCCGGCTATGTCGGTTATGAAGAAGGAGGACAGCTCTCAGAAGCCATCCGTCGCCATCCCTACTCTATTGTGCTGCTAGACGAAGTTGAAAAAGCCCATCCCGATGTCTTCAATATTCTGCTGCAGGTGCTCGAAGACGGTCGCATTACCGACGCCCAGGGCCACACCGTAGACTTTCGCAATACCGTTATTGTGATGACCAGCAATATTGGCAGCGACTATATCTTAGATGTTGCCGGTGACGATACCCAGTATGGAGAAATGCAGCGTCGGGTGATGAATGCTCTGCGCAAGCATTTCCGCCCCGAGTTTCTCAACCGAGTAGACGATATTATTCTGTTCCACGCCCTCAGTCGCGCAGAGCTGCGTAAAATCGTGGAAATTCAAATTCGTCGGATTTATCGTCTGCTTGAAGAGCAAAAAATCACCCTTAGCCTGAGCGAATCGGCTTTAGATCACGTTGCTGACGTTGGCTACGATCCTGTATACGGTGCTCGTCCCCTAAAAAGAGCAATCCAGCGGGAGCTCGAAAATCCAATTGCAACCAAAATCCTGGAAAATGTGCTGCCCGCTGGCTCAACCCTGCGGGTTGACCTGGGCGCTGAACAGGCCCTGAAGTTTGAAGTCCAGCCGCTGGAGGTAAGTCCACCGGCAGATTCACTCCCAAAGTCTCTAGAAACCTTAGAACCTGGAGTAAGCTAAAAAGGAAAATCCCTCGTTAACTTGACGTGAAAATTAATTCATGCATTCACAGAAGGCAATTGTAAAGGCTGATCTGACCGAGAGTACGAAACCTGTTCCATAGTTCTTTTTGGCCCACCGTGATGGTTCTGACTCAATTCTCGCAGATTGATATCTATCCTTCATCTGTAGCTCCCACCGCCATGTCTTCTGAGACGATCGACTTCTCAGTTGTGATTTGTACCTACAATGGCGCAAATCGAGTTCCAAATGTTTTGCGTCACCTCCAGCAGCAGGTTGACCTGGATGGTCTGGTTTGGGAAATCCTGGTTGTCGACAACAACAGCACCGATCACTTAATTGATGTGGTTGGATCCTTTTGCCAAGAGTGGGAAGGTAAGCTCACCCTCCGCTATTTGTCTGAGCCCCGGCAGGGAGCCGCCTATGCGCGTCAAAGAGCCATTCGATCTGCCCACGGCAAGCTAATTGGATTTTTAGACGATGACAACATTCCAGCTCCTAACTGGATTGCTGCGGCCTATCGGTTTGGGCAAGCTCATCCTGAAGTCGGAGCCTACGGCAGCCGGGTGTATGGACAGTTTGAAGTTGCCCCTCCCCAAGAATTTCAGCATCTGCTGCCCTTTTTTGCCCTGACCCAGCGGGGGGACGTTCCCCTACGATACGAGCGACGACGAAAGGTTCTTCCCCCCGGTGCTGGCCTAGTGGTTCGCCGTCAGGCCTGGCTAGATCACGTCCCTCAGGAATGCATTTTAGCCGGGCCTATGGGCAACTTGCGTATCGGCGGTGAGGATTTAGAAGCGGTTTCCCATATTCAAAATAGCCATTGGGAAGTCTGGTATAACCCTGAGATGGAAGTCTTTCACAAGATTCCGGCCAGCAGAGTGACCCGGGAGTATCTTCTGGAGTTTTTCCGGGGAATTGGCCTGAGTCGCCACGTCACTCGAATGCTGAGCTGCACGCCCTGGCAGCGCCCGGTCTGGTTTTTGATATATCTAGCAAACGATTCTCGCCGAATTGTTGCCCATATCTTTCGGTATCGAACCCGCCTGCGTGCCAATTTGGTCGCTGCCTGTGAATTTCAAATGTATGTCTCTAGCCTGATTAGCCCGTTCTACATCTGGAAAACCCAACTGTTGAAAAGCCTGTCTATCCAGACACCAGAGACTAACAGTGGGTCGGAGGAGGCCATCGGTTGACGCTGATTGCCGATGCAGTTTGAGTTTTGCAGCCTGGGTGAGAGTTGAAGCTGTCGGGTATTCTGAGGAAGCAGCTAGCCGAGATGCTATGGATGCTCCTGAGGCCCTGACAAAGTTAAACTTCACCGTGGTAGTCCCTACCTACAACGGCGCGAAGAGAATTCCCCCTGTTCTAGAGAAGCTTAAGCACCAGATTATCCCCGAGGGGCTGCGATGGGAAGTTATTGTGGTAGACAATAACAGTCGCGATGAAACAGCATCGGTTGTTCAGCAATTTCAGCAGACTTGGCCGAGTGCTGTGCCGTTAAAGTATGTCTTTGAGGCTAAGCAAGGGCTGGCCTACGCTCGCCAATGCGGTATTGACCACGCCAGCGGTGAGCTAGTGGGCTTCTTGGATGACGACAATTGGCCAGCGGAAAATTGGGTGGCTGAGGCGACTCAATTTGGCCGGGAACATCCCCGCGCAGGGGCCTATGGCGGCAGAATTCAAGGGGTGTTTGAGGCTCAACCCGATGAGTCCGTCCGTCCGCTGCTAAGGTTTTTGGCGATTCGGGACTATGGCGATCGCCCCAGACAGTATCAGGTGCTCAGATTGGAGATGCCGCCGGGGGCGGGGCTGACGGTTCGTAAAACCTCATGGCTGGAGTGTGTGCCGTCAACTTTGGTCAATATCAATCGATCTGGAGACGACTACGAGATTTCCCTGCGACTGGCCAGAGGCGGATGGGAAATCTGGTACGTTCCGGCGATGACGATTGGTCATTTTATCCCGGCCAGCCGTCTTAAACGGGAGTATTTGCTCAATTTGACCCATCTCTATGGGCTATGTACCTGTAAGCTCTTGATGACGGTGACGCCTGTTTGGCGCAAGCCGTTTGTGCTATCAAAATCTTTTTTGGGGAGTCTAAAGCGTATTTTGACTCACCACTATCGCTATGCCTTTGGTCACAGCAGCCTTGAAGCTGACTGTATGCTGGCGTTTCATGTGGGCAATTTGAAGAGCCCAATCTACTATTTGGGTAGCCTATTTTCAAGGTGAACCGGCGGAAAACAATACAGCACTCCCATTTTGAATGCGATGTGAATTGTGTGCCGCAGTCAGCGAAATTTACTCCCGTGCCTTGCTGGCCCATATCACTTTAGTCAGATTGCTCGCCGCACTGGGTATCGCTGGAGCAGCTGATATAACAGCAATCTAACTCGCAATTTGTCCGAACCTTTCGGCGGGTTGCCATATCTCACTGAATTCGAAAACGCTGTAGGGTGAATTTATGCATATCGTGGTTTTGGAAACTGAACCTTCATCTCGGCGCGGGGGCCAGGAACTCAGTCTGCTAGATGTTTGCCACGGTTTGGCTGAGCGGGGATGCGAGATTACTTTTGTCTACACCGAACCGGGAAACCTGCTGCCGGATTACAAAGCCTTTTGTAACGCCTGCTATCAGGTTAGCGCCTATCGTTTTTATCCAAGGCGATCGCTGAGCTCCTTGTGGACACTCGGACGCGATATTTTTAAGATTCCTCTGATGCCTAATAGCATCATTTACAGCAACCAGTACCACGACAGCGTCTTTGGAGCTGCCTTTGCCCGTCTGCGGCGAATTCCGTTTGTGTGTCATCTGCGGGTTCCACCAGGGCTACCGCTCGGAATCCAATGGTCTTGGAGCATGGGCCAGACCAACCGGCTGATTGCGGTATCGGAGCAAACCAGGACAGATTGGCAGACAGCGGGCTTTGGCCATAAGCCTATCGATGTGGTGTATAACGCTATCGATACGGAAAAATTTCAGCCCTCGCTGAATTTGCAAAAATACCGCGATCGCTGGGGAATTTCCATAGGGGACCGGGTTATTGCCTATGTAGGACGCCTAGATCGTGTCAAGGGCATCGAGACTTTACTCCAGGCGTTTGCCCAGGTTGCTCAGGAAAATGCCCGGGGGGCAGAGGACATTTCGTTTCATCTGCTAATTGCAGGGAAACCGCTGCGCTGCGATGAAACTTACGAAGCGTCGCTAAAACAATTAGCGACAGCGCTGGGAATTGCTGAGCAGATTCACTTTTTAGGCCATGTTGACGATCCCCGCTGGGTGTACCACGCCAGCGATTTAGTTGTACTGCCCAGCCACTGGCCAGAGCCATTTGGTCGAGTCTTGATTGAAGGGATGGCCTGCGGGGTTCCCGCCATTGGCAGCGCTGTGGGCGGTATCCCAGAGGTGCTAAGAGGTCTTGACTATCCGGCACTGTTTGCCCCTGAAGATGTTGAAGCCTTGGCCGAGCGAATCTCTGATGTTATCCACTGGCGATCGCGGTGTCCCGACTGGAGCGATCGCTGCCGTCGCTACGTGCAGAGCCAGTTTCCTCTAGAGAAAACGATTACCGGCATTCAAGCCTCACTACACCAGGTTTTGGTCTAACAGACGGGGACTTACCTAGTACTGCCTTACCTCAGTAGCGCGCTCCAGGTAGCAGGGCCAACAATGCCATCATCAGTAAGCTGAAAGCGGCGCTGAGCTCGCTGAACGGCGGCTTCAGTCCCGGGGCCAAAAATACCGTCGATGGGGCCTTGATAAAAGTCCAATGCCCTTAGTCGCTCCTGCAAACGTACAATGGCGGGGCCAAAAAGCCCCTGGCGAAGCACCGGCAAACTAATCGGACCGTTAGGATCTTCGCTAGCGTTTTGGGTGGGATCAGACGGCGCTGGCTCCGGACTAGAGGTGTCCGATGGATTTGTGGTGTTTGCTGGATCAGCGGTGGCGGCAGGCGGGGTTTCTGAGGGGGGAACTGTTGCGGCGGGAGGCTCCGGCAATAGGCGGTTCCAGGTGGCAGGTCCGGCAATGCCGTCGGCGCTAAGCCCGGCCGCTTGCTGAAACTGAGTCACCGCCGTTTGGGTTGAGGCTTGATAAAGACCGTCTACAGCTCCTGTGTAATAGCCCAGGAGTTGCAGCATGGCCTGCAGTTCAGTGACGCTAGTGCCTTCGCTGCCCAGTCTTAGCGTCGGGCGGGTCAGGCGCTGGGGGGCGGCAGCGGTAATTGGAGCGGCGGTAACTGGGGCGGCGGTAACCGGCGATTGCTGGGCGATCGCTGAAGGGATTCCAAATAGGAGCGGCAGCAGCCCAATTAGCACCGTAGCCCCTTTGGGTAATGGCATAGGGCGCAGCTCCTTTTTACGCTGACGTGTCGTGGACAGCGGAGAGCGATCAAATTTGACTAAATTGACGCAGCCGGTTCTGGTGCTAGACGGCAATACTAGATGGGGATAGTTCTGTTTGATTGTCACCATTTGACCTGCTATGCTCATGCGTCACGGTAGCTTTGGCATATTGACTGCCAAGCTGTTCCAACTGCGATCGCTATCAATATCTCTACCTTGGCAGGCTCTAAGCCGGCACTGTTTACGATATTGGCAACGATGCCGTTGAATTCTTACACAGGGTAGCGTGGGTTTAAAGCCTGGGGTAAAAAAAATCTATGTCTTTTTCAGAGTTACGGCGGTTTCAGGGCGCAATGGGCGGAGTTGCGATCGCCTATCAGCTTGCCAGCCAGCTTCTTCAAACCAAAGCAGAATCCTATCCCAGGGTCACGACTGTTGACGCTACAGATGATGTTGACGCTATGGATCTTAACGTCATCGACTGGCCCAATATTTTGCTTGCCTCTACCGCGCAGCTTCTGCCCAGCCTAAACTTCGCCCCAGCCGGATCAGATGCCACCGCACGCTCCACCGCAGCCGGCAACTCTGATGCTTTATCTATCCAGACCCTTTGGATTACCCAACCCGCTGCCGCCCCGATTGTGCATCTGCCCTATTTGCTGCGATATCGGCGATCGCCCCTGGGCACAGTAGAAAATCCTGTTTCTGCCGACGTCAGTATTCTGGCCGACGCCTGGCAGGCCGATCAGATTATGCTGGCCTGGCTGTCGATGCCCCCGCTTAGCACAGGTGCCCCGGAGGAGCAGCTTGCAGCCCTGCAGCATAGGCTCACGGCCCAAACTGCACCTGATGTCTTAAATGCGATGAAGTCTCTGTTGAGCCAATCTCTATCGGGCCAGTCTTGCTCGGGCCAATCCTTTTCCGAGGGAGCAGCAGTCCTTGAAGCTTCCCAAGTAAAGGTATGCCAAGCTCTCCAAAGGCTGGAGCATTGGCTGCAAAAACCAGCTTTAGCGATCGCGGCCCGTCGATCTGCCCGGCCCAGCCCCAATCAGGCACCGACGGATAGTCCGGCACCCAGTGAACAAGCCAGTCAAGCACCCAGTGAACAAGCCAGTGAACAAGCCAGTGAGCCTATCACCCAGCCGTTACTGCCCGTAATTTGGGGACTGTTTTACAGCTTAACCACGCCTAAAAATCCTCCCTTAGCCGTGGTCCGAGCGCTAAGATCAAAAAATTCAGCGCTTACAGCGACGTTAACCGGATTGTTTAGCGGCGCCCAGGCGGGATTAGCCTTTAATTTCACTGTAGAAGATCCTCTGAAGCCCCTTTCCAACCAGCTCTATGCTGACTGGGCTGGCATCGGCACAGTACCCAGTACTCCCCAGTGCCAGCCTGTGGTTCAGTATTAGGCTGGGATTTGGCTATAGTCTGTGATAACCCGTTGACCTCACGCCATGAAGCGATTCCAATTTCTTGCTCACCAGATTAGCCTTTGGCGGCGCGGCTACTTCTCAAAGAGACTGTTTGAGCCGCATCGGGCTGCGGGGCGGCAGTTTGCTACGCGATCGAGAGGAGTCTTATCGCCAAAGCCACTGCTGCGACAGATCAAGCAGCGCTGCAAGACCTTTCAGCATTTGGTGCGTCTGAGAAAAGTTCAGTGGAAGGTTCAGTCTGCCCACTCCGCTCAGCCGCTGGCAAGCGCACTGAAAACCTTTTTTCTAAGCCAAAGTGTCCGGCAGCCGGGGCGATCGATCAAAAAACGATGTCCACAGCAGCGAGGGCCGCAGCCGCTAGTGCTCTTTTTGCTGGCGATGTTAATTCTGACGGCGGCCCTGGGGCAGCGGTTCTACAATCAGCCAGAACTACAGGTCAATACGCGATCGCCCCAAACCCTAACCGCGCCCGTTGATGCCGTCATTACTGACGAACAAAGCACTGAGGAAAGACGAACGGCAGCCCGCACGGGTGCTCTAAGGGTCTTTCAGCTCGATGAGGAGGTCAATGAGCAGGTCAAAGACGCACTTAACGCCTCAATAAAAGAGGGGGATGCGCTGCGGACTCAGGCCGGCAGCCAGGACATACCCATCGTGCCCACTGGCCGATTGTCTACCTCGACTCAGCAATACATCCGCCAGGCCGACGACAACGAGTGGACTCAGATTCGTCGGCAAATCCGTCAGCGCAGCCGCGTCTCCAGTGCCGCTGCAGGTCCTACCATACAGAGATCCGCTGCGATCGCGCCAGGGGAGCCCAACGAGGCGCCGGCCGATACCGCTGAACTCTCGCCGGCCCAGGCGACTGTGGTTAGAGAACTGCTCAGTTACCAGCAAACCGTCACCAGCGCTGATTTCAGTGCTCTGATTTCAGAGCTAGAGCGGACTCAGCGTAACTATCGTCAGGCCCAGGCAGATCTCCAGGCTTTGATTCGTCAAAATCAGAACTTTCCGCTGCAGCCCGTCATTCTCGATCTCTCTGCGGAGGACTGGCAGGAAACCCAACGGCAAGTTCGAGCTGTGGCAGATCGGATG
>JBCDFX010000188.1:0-7630 GCA_039177155.1 Cyanobacteria bacterium P01_H01_bin.119 | reverse complement strand
CCAGGGTAAATTTGTAGCCGTCGATGGTTAGACAGTCTGTTACCGCTTTGCCCGCTACGGTTTGCGGGCAGTTGGTTTGCAGCTCTTGGAGCAGCTTTGCCCGCACCTCCATATTGGCCAGGGGCAGATCAATCCGGTCGTATTCTGACCGATAGCCCGTGGCGGTTTGCAGCTTGCTGTAGAGATCGCTCAAATCAGTTTTAGATTTCACCACCGCTTCTAACACGTACATGGCAGAGAGCAGCGCATCCCGCTCGGGGATATGGTGTCCGTAGCCTACCCCGCCTGACTCTTCGCCACCAATAAGGGCTTGCGATTCGAGCATGCGATCGGCAATATATTTGTAGCCAATCGGCGTTTCATACAGCTCAAGGTCAAACAGTCTGGCCACCGCAGGCATCAAGTTGGAGCCGCTAATGGTTTTAATCACTTCCCCCTTCAGCCCTCGCCGGACGGCCAAATGCTCAATCAAAATCGGAATTAGAATTTGAGAGCTTAAAAACTCACCGTTGCCGTCTACCGCGGCAATGCGATCGCTGTCTCCATCAAACACCAGCCCAACCGTTAATCCATCCGGGGCTTCTGGCTTGTAGGCTTTTATTTGTGCCAAACTGTCGGTCAAATATTTCGGCAGCGGCTCTGGGGCACCGCCGCCAAACAGTGGATCGGCATCTCCATTTAGCTCATGAACGGGTGCCCCTAGGATCCGCCCTACGCCGGTCGCGGCTGCACCATGCATCACATCGGTAAACACTGTCAACTGACCGCTGGAGACCGCTGCGCGAATCGCCTCTATGTCAACCTTGGCCCGAATGCCGTCGCAGTAGCTGGGCCAGGGGTCAAAGGTGTTGAGTGTACCGGGAGTCATGCCTGTAGGAGCAGGCTGATCAAGCAGCGCCTCAACCTGCTTTGTGACATCCGGAGAAACAGATCCGCCAAACGCCCCTTTAATTTTCAACCCGGAGTAAGCCGCCGGATTGTGGCTGGCGGTAATGACAATTGCACCCAGGGCCCCGTTGGCTTTGGCCGCCCAGCTAAACGCAGGGGTGGGGGCATAGGAAGTGGAGAGTAAAACGTCAAAGCCTCGCTGAGCGATCGCGTCAGCCGCAACCCTGGCAAATTCTGGAGATAAAAACCGGCGATCGTAGCCCACGATCACAGTATTACTGCCCGTATCGGCAAACTGCTGGCTAAGCACCTGGGCTGCAATACCCGCCACGTGAGCAACCCGGCCAAAGGTGAAATCAGCGGCGATTAACCCTCGCCATCCATCGGTGCCAAATTTGATCGGTTTATCAATAAAAGAAGCTGGAGAGGGAGCTGACGCCATGGGAATAAAGTCCTACCTAAAACTGCCCGTAACTGAGTGCTGACGATAGTTGACCCAACTAACAGCGGTGAGCCGCCTCCAAAAGTTTACCCAGCTCCGGGAAACAGACACCAGCGGCAAATAACGCCAATCCACAGCCACCACCATTAGCAGCCACTGGTTATCTTGAGCGCATTTAGATCCCCGACTTTTGCCCAAAGCAAAGCTCCAGTTTCCAAATCGAAGGCTGTACATTAGGGACGTATTCCACAGCAGCAGGTTTCACATCTGCAAGTTTTTAATTATTTTAAGGCGATGAACGGAGCCTTCTATCAATCTTGCTCTTTGAGCGTCTGGCATAAAAGATAAAATCAGAAATAATTTGATCAACAATTGCTTTTAGGCTCTGAAGCTGGCGATAAACCGGATTTCTGTAGTCTAAATCGTAAGTATGAGCGTTCATCCATAGGGCCGATTTAGCTTCGACAAAGGCTATCTGAGCAGGTGTTAACTCGCCAAGATAAGATTTAGCCTTGCCAGATTTTATATGGTTCTTATGCAGAATAGACTTTGTATCTAAGTTAAGCCCAGTTTTTTCCATGGCTTGCATTTTTTGCTTAGTCTTTTGAATAGAGCATTCATCAGCGACTTGCTCTATTATGTCTTCGCTAACGTCTAGCCCGATATAATCTGCAATCCTGCTGACTTCGCCCCTCAGATCTCCAATTAGCGTTTCATATTGAGAGATATGGATATCCGGTAGCGATTCCCAATTTTGGCTATCTTTAAGGACCTTTTCTATCCATCGCTCGCGGATTACCCCGTTAAAATCTGTAGCTCTCCAAGACATAAAAGAAGCGACAACATCTCGAAGATCCCGGTAAACATAGATGGCTTTTGCCTGATTCTGAGCAATTAAATCGCCAAAGTGGGGCGAATATCCATGGATCTTGACGATATAGTAATTATCCGCATCTTTCTCTGTCGCTAGTGAAAATAGCTCTTCACGATTTTCAATATGAGGTAGCCAGCCGTAGCCTTTTCCTTTCCCAAGCTTTTGGACCAGACTCTCGGTGATTTTGTATTGTACGGTTGACCCAGAGCGCATTAACCCACAGCAAAAAATAAGCATAAATATTTCCTTTTATCAAAACTCACGATTTGACAAGTCTGGATAGAGCTGAATTTTTTTGAAAAAATCTCCCACTGGAGATGCAGTGACCTAGATCACATCTCTATATTGCCCATTTGAAAACCGTAATCTCACAGATTAAAGACTTTTGTACTTACACAAGCCAGCCCGTCTCGTCGTTGTCGTGACGCTGCTGCTGGATTTCAGCCAGGTGATAAAGGTGCTGCTTCTGCTGCTGGCGGCACCAAAGTTCTAAAGCTGATGCAATGGCGCGATCGCGATTGCTTCCCAGTTGAGCCACCAGTTGGTCCACTTCGGCCAGTAGCTCAGGATTCAGGGTAACGCTAATAGCTGCGCCCCGGCTGAGGTTAAGGGCGTTCGAAGAACGAGAGGAATCAGAAGAATCAGGGGTCATTAAGAACTTGGGTCGTCAACAAAAATCCGATTGTTCTAAAGCGCAAAGCTTAAGGCTCAAAGCCTGGAGACTACGGTTGTAGAGAAACCTACGTTGTCACCAGTCCATGCTCTAGGGCATAGCGCACCAGCTCTGTGCGGCTATTGGTGCCCGTTTTACTAAATAAGCGACTGACGTATTTCTCAACGTTACGGACGCTGGTTTCGAGCTGTCGGGCAATTTCTTTGTTCATTAAGCCTTCGGCAACCAGGTTCAATACGCTTTGCTCCCGGGGGGTCAAATCAATGCGAATAGGAGAAGGGGTTTGGGCGATGGTGCCTTTTTGGGTTAGCAGGGCGCGAATTTCTTCAATCTGCCGGGCCATTGCAGCAATATCTGGATTGACATCGCCGCTGGCGGCTGTCTCTGCACGACGCTGGGTCAAGTTGCTGACAATCGCCACCAGCTCTTCTGGATCGAAGGGTTTGGGTAAATAGCTATCGACACCAGCGTTGTAGCCTTGAATGCGATCGCTGGTCATTCCCCGCGCCGTCAAAAATACCACTGGCAGGGTTTTGAAGCGGGGGTCTTCTCGCACCTGAGCCAAAAACTGATAGCCATCGACCTGGGGCATCATAATATCGGAAATCAGCACGTCAGGGGTGCTTTGCTGAAGCATTTCCCAACCTTCGGTGGCATTGCTGGCCGCCCGCACGGTAAATCCACTGTCTTCCAGATAGGCTTGCACCGCCTCTCGCAGGCCGGGTTCGTCATCTACTAGCAGAACGCTGCCTGTTTGCTCTGATGTGTCTGCCATGGCTTGTCTGTCCTGTTTTTTCTTGCCGTCTCGACTGCCCGCCTCAACCGCCTTTAACTCGTATCTGACGTCAGAAATATACTCACTGTTCAGAATGCGGAGAAGGCTTATCTACCTCAGTGACTTATGCGCCTTAATTTTGAATTCTAAATTTTGCATTTTGAATTCCGCGCAGCGGCACTGATCTGGCAAGGCTAATCTTAGCGTTATTGCAGGCCATTTATTACTCTAGCGGAAGACCTGTTTCAGATTCCCTATCACCCTATGACCGCAAACCCGGCCAACGATCAATCCCAAATGTCACTCAATCAGAAATGTCACCCAATAAGCACTGGACAATAAAGCGATCGCGGCTGGTGTTTGACCATCGCTGGTACAAGGTTCGCCAAGATGAAGTGGAGCTGCCCGACGGCACCGTGATTGACGACTATTTTCTCAGCGTACGTCCCGACGTCGCTTTAGTCCTGCCCGTAACGGCTCAGCACGATGTTGTTATGGTTCGCCAGTATCGCCACGGCGCAGGCGAGGTACTGCTCGAACTCCCTGCCGGCACCTTTGATCCACAGCAGGAAGGGGCAGAAGCTGCTGCCCTGCGAGAACTTAAAGAAGAGACGGGCTATACGGCTGATAAGCTAGTGCCTTTGGGCATCCTCTACGACAATCCGGTCAAGGAAACCAATAAAATTCACCTGTTTCTGGCCTATCCTGCCCAATATCATGGGGCACAGCAGCTTGATGCGACAGAAGATATCGACGTTGTGCCGATTCCAATCGCCCAGGTAAAATCGCGCATTATGCAGGGAGAGATTGCCGTTGCCGGAAGCGTGGCTGCCCTCTATTTGGGTCTGGCCTATTGGGACGGAATCGGGTCAACTTCGGCTAGTTCATAGTCTAGGAAGCGGGCCAAATCTTCTACGGTTGCCAGTTGAGACTCATCGAAGCGCTCAAGCAGATCAACCTCAAACCTTTGATAAATGTCGTCACACAGGGCAATGGGCCAGTCAAACCAGCAGATAAGGGGAAATTTTAAGTCTTCGATTAGGCGATCGCTGGGGCGAATCTGTCCAGGCGTCAGTCCTGTGTGCTTTTCGAGATGAATATACAAAAACTGGGCCAGCGGTTTTGAAATGGGCGGCACCCGGCTCTGCCAGCACTGCTGATACCACTGGTCTAAAGACAGGTTGGGGCGCGATCGCAACCATCGCTGCACCTGATTCCTAAGTCCTACATCAGGACTCAAATCGGGATACGCCCTGAGCGTTGAGAAAAAGTTCTGAAGCGTTTGCCACATGGGAGACGTGAGATGCGGACAGCCAACTGCTGCCAGAGTGACCCCAGTGTTCCCGAAAATAGCGTCAGCAAATCATTACTTCAGAGAGTTTCTGGTGGCTAAATTGGCAACTAGATTGGTGACTAAATCATAAACGAGTTGTGACTTTCGCTACAAACCGTTAAGTTTTCTACATGCTCCTTAAAGAGACCTAAACCCTTGTGATACCGTCGTAGCTATTGCTGAATATTGCACAAAGCTTAAGAGAGGACTGCAATCGTGTCTACGCTAGAGCCACAGCCCAAATTTGCGGTTACCCCCGCTACTGCTGGCCAAGTGAGTCCATCAGTAAACTCTGCTGCTGAGTCATATAACCCAGGGCGCGAGGACTTTAGTGAGTACGTCGCCCATCTGCAGCTCCATATGGCGCTACAGGCGCGAAATTTGGTTCCGACCCTAGGGCAGGCTCATCTATCAGTTAGCGATCGCCGTCATAACTTACTCCACAAGACCCAGGCCGACTTTGAAAAAATTATTTCTCGCCAGATATAAAGCCTGCCATTAATTAATTTTAAAGACCTGATGCGGCAAGCCGTAACATACCCGATCATTCCTATCGACTTGCTTTTATAAACAGTATCCCAGCGATACCCAGTGCGGTGAGCAATCTGACCGAAGCTATAAAAGCGCGCTGAGCCGTTTCTTATGGTGATACATAACCCTGTCGCTTTCTGCCAAAAGCGTTTCTAGTGAGCTAGGGTTCTCGGCATTGATTGGCACAGCGCCGTAAGAAAACGTGACGCTGTACTTGCGCAGTAACGCCTGAGTTCTAAGAGAGTTTTGCAAATTCGACATAGCGCTTTTTGCATTTTCAACCGTAGCATCGGTGAGGAGCACGGCAAATTCATCTCCTCCCAAACGCGCAAAAATATCTGATTCTCGTAGTGAGATTTGCAGCAGATTAGCAAATGCAATCAGCACCCTATCTCCCTCGGCATGACCAAAACCATCATTGATGGATTTAAATTTGTTTAAGTCGATAAAAACCAGCGCAGCATGGAGCTTCTTTCGACGACAGAGGTTTAATCGCTCCTGGGCAAATCTTATAAAACCGCGCCGATTGATAATGCCGGTTAAATCGTCAACCGTGGCTAATTGAAAAATAACGATCTCTCTTTCAATACAGGCCGCTAAGTCCTTTAGCGCTGCGATATCTCTTACACTGAAGCCTCTGGTCTTGTTATCGATAAGACAAAAGGTACCCAGCTTAAGCCCGTTGGGTAGCTGCAGTGGGTGACCTGCGTAGAATCGAATAAATGGGGGAGCGACAACCAAAGGATTGTCAAAAAATCGTTCGTCTCTAATCGCATCTGGAACTATCAGAGAGTGATCGCCTAGGATCGTGTGACCGCAAAAGGAAGTATCTCGGGGAGATTCCGTCAGCTCAAGCCCGATACAGGACTTAAACCACTGTCTATTTTCGTCAATTAGGCTGACCAATACAGTTGGGACGTTAAACAGTCTTTTTGCGATTCGAGTGAAGCGATCGAAGCGCTCTTCAGGTGGTGTATCTAATAGATTAAGTGCCCGTAGAGCCTTTAAGCGCTGGACTTCATTAATCGGTAATGCTGGCCTCTGCAAAGCTAACCCGGTTAACTCCAACGAAAGAACTGTGGAGACAGTGATTATGATTGACGATATCGGCAGATTTACAAGTAAGAAAGCTACTAGAAAAAGCTTTATAAATAAGCGGAACTTTAACTCGTATTAGCCCCTAATCTATGATAACAAATTGAATTATTGAATACCTAATCTGACTCAGTATTCTTTGATGTCGGTGCGGCTGATTTGAGCTCTATTTAGAGACAGTAGGCTCTGATCACATTGATTTCTCCGTATGCCCAGTGGTACAAATATCAGGATTAGCAGGTGTGCTGCCGGATAAGTCGTCTGGATAAATCGTCCTTATTTCGCGTGAGGCTGTCATGGATTTTGTATTGTCAGGGGGTCAACTCCTATTGAAGCGCGGCTTACAGCTGGGTTTGGGCTGGGCTAGGCAGCGGCGATCGCTGCTAAAGTTTTTGAGCTGGTTTAGCGTTTGTCTATTTTTGGCGGTGAGCTGTGGGACATCGCCGGGTACGGATTCCTCAGAACCTGCTGCGGGCGATGCCAGCACCAATGGACGGATCACGATGGGGACGACCCAGACCGTCCGCACCCTCGATCCGGCAGACTCCTACGAGATTTTTCCCGGTATTTTGCTCTATAACTTGGGCGATCGCCTCTATACCTATGCTCCCGGCGGCACCGAGCTAATCCCCCAGTTGGCAACTGATATGCCAACCATTAGCGAGGACGGCCTGACTTACACCATGCCCCTGAGAGAAGACGTCATGCTCCACGACGGCACCCCTTTCGATGCCAGTGTGATGGTCTTTTCCATTCAGCGATTTATGGAAAATGGGGGACGACCGGCCTTCTTGCTCTCAGAAAAAATCGAGTCGGTGGAAGCAACGGGCGATTACGAACTCACCATTACCCTCAAACAGCCCTTCTCGCCCTTTACGGCCCTGCTGACCTTTTGGGGCGTGACGCCAGTGCCGCCAGAGAGCTACGAGATTGCCGCCGGTAGCTTTCAGCCCGATAGCTTTATTGGCTCTGGGCCCTATAAACTAGCGTCCTTTGGCGCCGATGCCGTGAAGCTAGAT
>JBCDFX010000187.1:0-7649 GCA_039177155.1 Cyanobacteria bacterium P01_H01_bin.119 | reverse complement strand
CATAAAATTTCGTATCAAAACTCTAATTTTTGCCCATCTCTTGAAATATTTTGACATCTATGGGCCGCCGCTACCTGCTGTTTAACAAGCCCTATGGCGTACTAACCCAGTTCACTGACGCCAAAAGCAAAAATGGGCCTCGGCAAACGCTGAAATCGTTTATCCCAATTCCCGATGTATACCCGGTGGGCCGCTTGGACCGCGATAGCGAGGGCCTATTGCTGCTGACAAACTACGGCCTGCTACAGCATCGACTGTGTCATCCTCGCTATGGCCATAATCGTACTTACTGGGCCCAAGTTGAGCATTTACCCTCTGAGGCTGCATTAGCTCAGCTGAGACAGGGCATTACCATCCAAAACCATCGAACCCGCCCTGCCCAGGCCACAAGGCTTGCGGCCCCGCCAGATCTGCCGCCCCGCGATCCCCCAATTCGGGTGCGACAGCAGATTCCGACGGCTTGGATTGAGCTGACGCTAACCGAAGGACGCAATCGTCAGGTTCGCAGAATGACAGCATCGGTTGGCCATCCAACCCTACGGCTGGTAAGGGTGGCGATCGCGCACCTTCAGATCAAAGGCCTCGAGCCGGGACTATGGCGTGATCTCACTGAGGCTGAACGACGTCAGTTGGGTAAGCTGGTTCAGCTTAGGCTTTAGATTGAGCGAAATAGCAGGGCATAAAAGCTATAGCTGTGGCCGGCTAATAACGCGCCCCTCTGTAGAAAGCCTGCAAAAGTAAAGAGTCTATAAAAGTAAAGAGTTTGTAAAAGATTCTGCGTCAATTTATCGCAGCTTTTCCTTTAAGACCTTTGGCGATTTAAACTCTAAGGTACGGGCAGTATTTACCAGAAGATGGATTTTTATCGTGTAGGTTGTTAGGCAGAGTTATTCACCAGGCATTCTGAAGCTAAGGTCTGCTCTAGAGTGCTCCTCAGGTTCCACGGATAGTTCCGATATGCTCGTTTGCTCCCATTGCGACTTCGATAATCCGCTCAAAAATCGGTTTTGCCAAAACTGTGGTCATCCGCTTAAGCGTTTGACTGCCCTGGTTGTGCGCCAGGCCGGGGACACCCTCAAATCAGACCGTGAAGTAGCCTCCCCTCAGGCAGCCTCCCTTCAGGCAGCTAGCCCTTGGGATGCGGCTGAGCTGGCCGAAGGAGATTTTTTAGATCGCGATCGCCGCTACCAGCTGCAGGAACCGCTGCTGCTGCCCACTGCCCGAGGCCAGAGTTCGACTGCGCTGGTGCTCGATGTGCTGCCCGGCGACCCCTCTCCCTTAGAAGATAAACAGGCCAATATTCAAGAATCGCTGCTGCAGGCAAACGACGCTGGCGAAACGACCTCTCCCCAACTGGCCTTGTTAGCTCAGATTCCGAAGATGGCCCATCCTTATCTGGCGCTACAAGAGCAGCTTTTTTCGGTGCTGCCTGAGCTGCATAGCGCCTGGCAGCAGGAGAGCTACACGGTACTGATCCTAGAGGATCGCAGCGATCTAACCCTATTGGAAGATTGCTGGAGCGATCGCAGCTTGGAGCCGATTCAGCAAATCCACTGGCTATTTGAGATTAGCGACCTGTGGCATACCCTAATCCCTTGGCAGGCTCAGGCTAGCCTGTTAGAACCGGACAACTTATGCGTCGATGAGGCGCAAATCCTATGTCTTAAACGCCTCTACTTTCAAGCACCAGATGAGGTTTGCGAGCTGGCTGATTTAGGGCAATGTTGGAGCGCTCTGCTGGAGCGCTGGCCCCACAGTTTGCCCTTGCTAAAGCCAATTGTTCAGGCGGTGACTTTAGGCAAGGTTGACCAGTTGAAAACGTTACAAAATCAGCTGGCTCAGCTTGCCGATGACCTGCAGCAGGAGACCGACGCAGATTTCGCTGTCAGTCTTAGCGATGCCGATGGCATAGAGACTAGCGCTTGGTCAGAGATTAGCGCTTCATCTTCTCAGGCAGTCGCTCCAGAGCCAAAGTTGATTTCTGAAGCTTTAGATGGACACTCGATTCAGTCTTCTAATCCAGCGCCTTTGGACCCAGACGCTGTTGCCCATAAACCTGTAGCAGACGGGCAGGGCGATAAAGCAGCATTGACACAGGCAAACTCCCCGGCTGATAAAGCAACACTTGAGAAGTTACTAGGTGATGAATCACCAGAAGACGAGTCACCAGAAGACGAGTCACCGGAAGACGAGTCACTGGAAGACGAGAATTTTGAGGGAGCAAATGATACCGAAGCTCTGATTCGAGAGGCTTCCGATATGGCCTCACTACTGCTAAGAGACGCTCTGCCAGAAGATGATGAGGGGGAAGGGTCAGACCTGGCTGAATCCACCATGGTGCTGCCGATGGTGCTGATGGATCTCAAAGAAGCTGGGCAAACCCATGTCGGACAACAGCGGCAGCATAACGAAGATACTTTTTATATGCGTACAGAGCTGCATAAGCAAGACACGCCCAAAGGGCGTCGGCTAAGCGCGAAAGGACTTTATATCCTATGTGACGGTATGGGTGGTCACGAGAGCGGTGAAGTCGCCAGCGCCCTGGCAGTCGAGAGTTTACAAACTTATTTTGACCAGCATTGGGATGAGGAACTGCCCGCAGAAGATCATCTTAAGGCGGCGATCGCGTCGGCAAACGATACTATCTACGGGATCAATCGCCAGGATGATCGCTCTGGTAGCGGACGGATGGGCACCACCTTAGTGATGGTGCTGTTGCAGAACAATCAAGCGGCGATCGCCCATGTCGGCGACAGTCGTATATATCAATACAGCAGACGCCAGGGGATGCAGCAGGTCACCGTGGATCATGAAGTCGGCCAGCGGGAAATTCAGCGCGGCGTTGAGCCTGCAATAGCCTACGCCCGGCCCGATGCCTACCAGCTGACCCAGGCGCTTGGTCCCCGAGACAGCGGCGATATTCGTCCTAGCGTAGACTATATCGACCTTCAGGAAGACACGCTCTTTTTACTCTGTTCCGATGGCTTAAGCGATAACGATTTGCTTGAGACCTACTGCCAGAGCCATGTCGAACCCCTGCTGCGATCGCGCAGTGATTTGGAAGACGGGGTCAGCGCACTGATTGACCTGGCCAACACTCATAACGGCCACGACAACATTACGGCTATTTTGATTCGCGCTAAGGTTCGACCCGATTTGGATCATCTGCGCCACTAATCTCAATCGCCCCCTTACCGCTCAGGGTTAATCCGCTTGGGTTTGGGTGGCCCACCACTGGGCGAGTCGTTTTCCGAGTAAAAAAAAGCTGAAATCAGCAGGCAGGCAATGCCGATATTGATAAACACGTCTGCCAGGTTAAAGATCGGGAAATTAATCAACCGAAAGTCTAAAAAATCGACCACCTGTCCCGCCAGCATGCGGTCAATGCCGTTGCCCAGCGCGCCCCCCAAAACACAGCCGTAGCCGACCTGCTCCCAACGGTTGGGCAGTCTTACCACCACTGCCATCACAATTAGCCCCAGGCTGACCAGCATCGACAGCCACTTTAACCAGTCGCCATTTTCGCTAAATAAACTAAAGGCTGCGCCAGTATTAATCACATAGGTAAAGTGGAATACCCCAGGCCACAGGGCCACCGTTTCAGGGGGACTGGTCAGCTCAAACCGACTGACCACCCAGAATTTAGTGAGCTGGTCAAGCAGGAGTCCGGCGATCGCAGCTAGCCAGAATAAAGCGTTTCTAACGTTCATACCTAATAAAACATGACCTGCCGCATCACACAGGCAATCACCGACACCGCACAGGCCACTACCAACTGGCCCGGTAGAGCCAAAATTGTATTTTGTAGCACTGCCTGACCAAAGCCCAGCTCAAACGCCTTACCCCAGCCCAGCAGATAGGCCAGCACCAGGTAGGTGACACCGCAGGCGTGAATCCATCCTAGTCCGGCAAGGCACCCAGAGGCCAATATTTCCAGGGTAGGCTTGGTCCGAAAGGCTAAGAGCCCGCAGTACCAGGCAGCCGGCACAAACCCAATCAGATAGCCAAAGCTAGGTTCTTGCACGTAGCCCAACCCGCCGCCTTGGGTAAAGACCTGCAGCCCAAAGGTGCGAAAGAAAACCAAGCCCAGGGCCAAGTAAGCAATCTGCGAGAGCGTGGCGGCATTCTTTCCGGCCAAACAGCCCGTCAGCAGTACTGCGCCCACCTGAAAGCTGATACCCAAAGAAACGGGATACAGGCCCGACTGTGCCCAAGTCCAGGGCGGACTGGGCAAAAATACTTCTAGCCAGGTGCCAATGATGGTCAAAATTAGACCAATCAGGGCCCACATCAGTTCGGTTGGCGCAAACACCTCTACAACCTCTAGTAGTACACGGGAGATATCGTGATGATCTAATTGCTTATATCAACGACTCCAGCGATACCCGGTGCGCTAAGCAATCTGACCCACACTACAGATGGCAATTGTAGCGGTCTTGATTCCGGTGTATCTCTCCCCGTTGAAAATTATTCCAAATCGGGGGGCGTCTCGGCTAAGGCAGCGCCACAGCGCCGGCAAAACCGCGCATCCCGCTGATGAACGCTTAACCCACAGCTTTGGCAGTCTTGTCGAATTGACTGATTAACCTGGCCCAACTGCTGAATCAGGTTGCCAATTTGTGTGGGAATTAGGGCAATCCCGGTGAGAATCATCAGCACCGTAAGCCCGCGTCCGGTCTCTGAGATGGGGGTAACATCACCAAAGCCAACCGTGGTCATGGTGACGACGGCAAAATAAACCGCATCCAGCAGGGTTTGAAAGCCCTCTGGATTGGCCACGTGCTCGACCTGAAAAATCAGGCCGGAGTAGATAAAGATAATGGCCACTAAGGTAAATAAAATGCGGACAAAAATCAGTCCGTCTTGGGTGGTCACCGCTCCCAGCAACGCCCGATCCTCGACGAACCGAACCAGGCGTAAAATTCGCAGCCAGCGCAGCAGTCGAATAAACCGACTGTCTAAAAAGCCCAGCCAAAATGGCAAAATGGCAATCAGGTCGGCGATCGCATAAAAACTGAGTCCATAGCGCACTCTGCGCTCTGCGCTCCACAGGCGCAGTCCATACTCCAGCGTAAACAGGCTTAAAATCGTCCAGTCTGCCCAGCGTAATAGTTGCTGAGTCTGAGCCGAGAGCTCATAGGTTTCAGCCACAAACAGCGCCGATGAGACCAGAATCAAGAGAGCGATCGCTCCATTAATTGCCCGGCCAGCAGGCGTAGAGGTGTCGTCCAGATAGAACGCGACCCGCTGGCGGATAGTCAGCTCTAGCTTTTCAGGCAGTGCCATTAACCGAGGAGATAAACTCTGCCGATTGTAGGGCGTGTCATCCATTAATCCTATAAACCTGACAGGACAAGCTATAACATGCCCGACCATTACTACAGCCCCTAGGTTGTCACGCGGGGCGGGCGCGGTAATGTTTACACCGGAAACATTCTGGTTTTAATTGATGACGCGCCCTAGGGCAACCCGCTGAAAGATTCGGGCAGGTTGCGAGTCAGATTATTTTTGTGCCAGGCAATCCAGCAGTCTTAGGTGCGGTGAGCAGTAGCGGCAGTCGGTCAATTTTGGCGCAATTCTTAGAGCTATGTGGGGATTGCAATAATAGCTCTAGCCAGTGGGATAAGATAGCTAGGCACTTTGCAATGGCGTTGATTAGGGAAAATCCGGTGAAACTCCGGCGCTGTGCCGCAACTGTGATCAGCGATCGCTGTTAGTTCAGAACGCTGTCAGTCAGAACACCTACCTCGCCTCTAGTTGTTTCAATCCTGCGTCGCACAGGACACAATGCAACCCTATGATTTCGACTGTTTCGACTGAAATTTTTCCCGATCTGGCACTCTTAACCCATCTCTCGGAGATTGAGGCTCAACGCGCGCCTACTTTGCCCACGCTTCCCTTCTCTAGACCATTGCTGCTGGTGGGCCACGGCAGCCGCGATGGCGATGGGCGGCAGCGACTGCTGGATTTTGCCGCTAGCTATAGAGCGCTAGATTTATCCCGCCCGGTGATTCCCTGCTTTTTAGAGCTGACCACGCCCACCATTCAGGATGGCGTTGATCAGTGCGTGGCCCAGGGGTTTAGCGATATTTCGGTGCTGCCAATTTTGCTGTTTGCAGCGCGGCACAACAAGTTTGATGTGACCAATGCGCTAGATCAAGCCAGAGCGCGCCATCCCCAGGTCAGGTTTCACTACGGGCGGCATTTTGGTATTGCCCCTGAAATTTTAGAGTTGTGGCGCGATCGCCTTACCCTGATCGACCAGCCCCAGTTCAATCCTGAGGCTACTTCCCCAGCAGATACCGTACTGCTGTTTGTCGGGCGAGGGGCAAGCGATCCAGACGCAAACGGTGATGTGTTTAAGCTGGCTCGTATGGTTTGGGAAGGCAGCGGTTACCAAACGGTAGAAACCTGCTTTATCGGTATTACCCACCCCCGGCTAGAGGAAGGATTTCGTCGAGCCAGACTCCATCAGCCCAGGCGAATTGTGGTGCTGCCCTATTTTTTGTTTACAGGGGTGCTGGTTAAAAAAATTTTTGAGATTGCCGCTCAACAGCAGGCCCAATTTCCCTATATTGAGGTCGCCTGCCTGCCTGAGATGGGCAACCATCCTCATCTGCTCAACGTCTTGCGCCGACGGGAAATTGAAACCCAGCGGGCACAGGTGGCCATGAACTGCGAAATGTGTAAGTTTCGTTTGGCGACAGCTCAGACAGTCGGTGCCCACCTGGAAAGCCCTCACTCTCATAATCACAGTCATCATAATCACGGTCACCATAATCACGGTCACCAGGGGCACAGTCATTCTCATGGGCATAACCATCACCCGGCTGCCGTTGACCCCTACGCTACTCCTGCCCAGTACCACGAGCGCATCTGGCAGGTTCCTTAGGGGTGTTATCCGTTAAGCGTGGAAGCCTAATAGGGTAAGCCATCAACACGCCCGCCTTAACCCGGCTGGCTAGAGACTCAATCAATTTAACGACTTCAGTTTGATTCACTTGAGTCTTAGGTTGCGTTTTTAACTGGGGCGGGTTTAATCTGAGCTTGCAAGAACCAACCTAAACTGTCATGGCTGAATCGTTCTTTGAGGCTGAATCTTACGTCGAACAAATGGCGATCGCATTAGCGCTGGCCATACCACCAGATGCCAAACCTGGCGTTGTGGAAAATGTGGCTCAGATTCATCAAATTGCTCAGCAGGTGCTAGATTTTCCGCTGGCCAATGACCTCGAAGCGGGGCCGACATTTCAGCCATGACCCAGCCCCCCGATGCGCTTAGCATAGCGGCAGCCGTTCGCAACGGTGAGATGAAAGCTGCCACGGTGATTGAATCCACCTTAGATCAAATTGCGGTCCAAAATGCCAAGCTAAACTGCTTTACCACGGTAACCGCAGAGCGAGCTATGGCGACGGCTGAGGCGATTGATCAGGCCGTGGCTCAGGGAGATTCTCCGGGTCTGCTGGCGGGCGTTCCCTTTGCGGTTAAAAATTTGTTTGACATTGCGAACGTGACGACCCTAGCGGGAGCAAAGCTTGAGCAAAACAGCCCCCCGGCAGCGACTGATGCCACTGCGATCGCTCGGTTAACCCAGGCCGGGGCAATTTTGGTCGGGGCACTCAATATGGATGAATATGCCTATGGCTTT
>JBCDFX010000186.1:0-7655 GCA_039177155.1 Cyanobacteria bacterium P01_H01_bin.119 | reverse complement strand
TGCCGATATTGCCGCCAATACCGATATAAACGGGCGCAATTCCCCGGTAGAGAGGAGCCGTTACCTGTGCAACCTCGGAGCCTTCGGTGGACTGTGCTACGGTCGACTCAGCCTCAGGCAGGGTCAAAGCATTTTCAGAGTCTAGGAGTAGCGCATCGGAAGTTGCCGCTGCAAAATCCTCTACGGTAGGCGCTTCCTCAGCCGTTTCGGCCAGCTCAACGGCTCCAGTTTCAGGCTCATCTTCAAGCTGGACCGACAATTCTTGCTCGTCTGGTGTCACCGCTTCCGACAGAACCAGAACCTCAGCATCAACAGTTAAAGGCTGGTTGGCGAACTGGATCTCGTCTAATGAACCAGCAGCCAGCTCTTCAACAGTCAAAGACTGGGTTGTCAACTCAGCGTCAAAATTAAAGTCTGATTGGGTGAGGGCCAACTCGGATGCTTGAACAGGCACTGCGCTGAGTAGCGCCGCTGTGGCCGCAAAACCACCGAGCACGGAAACCTTCTGTATAGACGTCATCGTTTTGTTCACTCCTCAAAACTAAATCGAAATCAAAAACGTATCACTCAACACCAAAAACCACTCTATTCGCAGGCATCGCTGATAACTTTGATCGTCTCTGCCTGAGGTCAATAGTAGATATTGTGAGAGATTCTATCATTCTCTTTAGTAAAATCGGGGTATATTCTCTGACCCATTCCGCTCGAATTCCTCCTGGCACAAGGAGCTATCGCAGTCTCAATGCTTTTTGTCTCCCCTGTTTATCGCTGTAGGGCAGGGGTTCTAAGCGCCGCTAAATCTTTTGGGCAGCACTGCGATTTTGGCCAACTATGCCTCAGTTTATGCCTCAGTCGACGGTAGGCAATAAGCCTTAGAGAGCTGCACTAAACGCTGTTTTGTCCAGCCGCTGTGGCCGGATATGCCTGAGCTAAGGGTACCTACACCGTAGGCGGTTTCTAGCACACGGCCTAACTCAGCGAAACGAGCAGCGCACCAACCTGATGATTTTGCTGACATAACCTATTCTCCTGAAATGGCACAGTTTGAGACCGGCAAAGACTGCCATACATAGTCATCTTTAAATTTAGAAAACTTAAATGGTGTCAGCCATCATAAAATTTCACTCGCTCCATGAATGTATTTAATGGATGAATGCTCTCTTATCGCAGAGGCCCCTTCAAAATGGTGGCCGTGATAGCTTCCACGATCTCTGTGCCGTCTTCATGGGCCAGCTCACCTTACCACTGCTCAGTTTTTGCTGGATCGTAGCCGTGGGTCATATTGGCTCGTTTGCGAGCTTTGAGCACAACCTCTGCCACCCGCTCTTTGCGGCTGGCCTGATAGCGTTTAAGGGCATCGCTCACCCCTAAATTTGTGGTTAACAGACAGTTCGCTAGCGTCCAGGCGTCTTCCATAGCCTGGCAGCCGCCCTGTCCCAAATCGGGGGTTGTGCTGTGGGCGGCATCTCCCAGCAGGGCAACCCGTCCTTTAACGAGAGTTGTTAGGGGCTCAATATCGTGGATCTCTACCCGATTGGTTTTTTTCGGATCGAGGCGCTGAATTAGAGTTTGCACAGGGGCAGCCCATCCGGCGAAATATTCCGATAGCTCTTGGCGATAGCGATCGCGGCGATTGTCGGTGCCCTTAGGCAAAGGCACATCAAAGAAAAAGTAAAAGCGATCGCGGCCCACCGGCATTAGCGAAGCTCGTTGACCGTTGGCGACATAAATGTCCCAGGTGTTAGGCGCTGCCAAGTCTTCACTAACAGGCACGAGCCCGTTCCAGTTGACATAGCCTGCATAGCGTCGCTCTGTAGAATGGCCCAGCACGTGAGTTCGGATCAGAGAATGAGTGCCATCGGCCCCGACCACTAAATCTCCCGTGGCTCGGTGCCCATCCTCAAAGATGGCGGTGGCGCTATCGGCGGTTTGCTCCACTGCCACACAGCGCTGATTAAGCTGCACATGCTCAGCCCCAACCGCCTTCAGCAGCAGGTATTGCAGATCGGTACGCGCGACCGGATAGGGCACCTGTCCGACCCGATCGACAATGGGCTGCAAACTAAAGCCCGTCAGCAGCTTGCCCGTTTTGCCCTCGTAGTAGGCCATATGCGCCATCGGTCCGCCAATGGCTGCGATTGCCTGACCCAGTCCGAGTCGGTTGAGTACTTTTACTCCGTTTGACCAAAGGGAAATGCCTGCCCCGGCAGGTCGCAGGGCAGACACACGGTCATAAATTTCGACCTTATATCCAGCCTGCTGCATGGCCAGGGCGGTGGTCAATCCGCCCATTCCAGCTCCGACGATAATGACTTTAAGATTGTCCATCTGGCTGCTATCGGATCAATGCATTTGCTGCGGTTTTGCACAGCTTTTAGGATTGCCCTTGAGCCGCCCACAAAACAGTAGCGCTTTTGGCGCTTTTGGCGCTTTTGGTAAATCTTAAAGAGTTTTGGGTAGCAGTTAACGCTGGGCCTAGCTGGCGGTTGGCAGCATATCCCGGTAGCAAAACCGCAGCAGGGCAGCGGCGGACAAGAGCTTAACCAGCTCCAGCCCCCAGTACAGACCGTGCATTAGGTTCATCTCAGCCGGAAGTACGGGCGTGGCCGATGCAGATTCAGTCAGTGCGCTGAGCTGTAACCCTAGGGCGCTCATTTCGGGGGTTAGCCAGTAGGTGTAGCAGGCTGCGATCGCCAGTAACACTAGTCCTAGCCCAACGGCCCAACGACTGCGCACACCGCTAACAATTACTGAGAAGCTATCTTGCCCCTGACGCAACACCAATAGTCCAGTCAGGACTGATCCGGCGCAGATCAGCTCAACCCGGTTAAACCACCAAAACATTTCATAGCCTGCAGTGGCAAAATTCGCCTGAGTCATCATGCCAGCGGTATAGAGGCTGGGCATCACCAGTAGATCGATGCAGAGACTGATGCTGAGCCAAAAACCAGCCGCAAATAACACCAGCGCTTGCCATCCAGGACGGTTCAGATTTGTACGATAAGCCGTCATAAGAATGATTACCTGATAGATTTACGTCAATCCCTTCAATAGGGCTGTGGACTTTAGCGTAGCGAAGTTAACCGTTTGCAATTGAACAATTAACGGTTACTCGCCAAAATTGATAGTAATCTTTGCGTTGAGACAAGAAACTTTAGCAGGCGCCGGTCCAGTTAGGGCCAGACTGCGAAGCAGCCCAGTTAAAATAAGCAGCCTAGAGCTTCAGTGCCGCAGGCAACCTGGCCAGCGGCAAGGCGCCTTTAAACCCAGTGAGGTGTATAGATGAGTGCCAAATTCTTGTTCTCAATAGGCAGTAGCTTGGTTATCTTGAGTGCTGCCTACGGCGGCTCTCCCGCCGTAGCCGTGGAACTGCTAAATGGTGAAACGGCCTTTGTTCAGCAGCCTCGGCTATTGAGTACAACTACTACCCGCGATCGCGCTTCAGCCCGCAATCCGGTTTATCAGTTTGTGTTAACGCTGCCTGAGGGAGCCGGAGAACCCCTCGGTCGAGTCACAATTACGCCCCGTAATCCTCGTTCGGCCCGCTGGCGCTTTAGGCTGGAGCGGAGTCAGGCTTACAGCCGTACCCCAGCCGGCCAATCGGTCGAACTCTTGGCCTCCGCTCAGCAAGATCCGGAGACGGCTGCCATCACGGTGGAATTTGCTGAGCCGATCTCGCCGGGGCAGCAGGTGATAATCACCCTGCACCCCAGCCGCAACCCGCGCCGAGGCGGCGAATATCTTTTTGGAATCGAGGCTGCGCCGGCTGCGGCCAGGCCCCAGTCTTATTTTGTGGGCTATGGACGCATTCGGATTTATGAAGTCGATAATGACCCTTTTATCGGCTTCGACTAGAAGCAGTTATTTGTAACTAACTGATAACGCGCTCCATATCATGCACCAGGAGGATTGCACTCGCTTCAGAAGGAATCACAGTGTTCTCCTACAAATGTTTGCCGATTAAATCAGCCGCAAGAAAATCCAACAAAATTTGCCGGTGTGGTGAGCCAATGGGACGCATCTGGTTGATTTTGGCAGAGTGGGCTTGGCCTTGCTCAATTTCGTCGCGGTTGCACAGCTTTTTATCCATCCCTTCCGTCAAAATTAAATCCTCCACGGTGACCGTCAGCGGACCGTAGTAAATGTGGCGAATGATATTACCAATCTGACGTCGCTCAAACAGCGATAGGGAAGGGGCATCGTAGCCAATTTCCTCCATTAGTTCACGCCTGACGCCTATTTCTGGGATTTCGCCGGGTTCAAGGTGGCCCCCAAAAAATGCCCAGTGACCGGGGTAAAGAATAGAGGGAATATCGTCTCGAAGCTGCAGCAGGCAGCGATTGTTTTGGTAAAGAATTGCGATCGCAACTTCAACAGTATCCATAATGGGTGATCGCCCATAACGGTAATGACTTGGAGAATTCAGGTCAGAGAATTCAGTCAGCGGTAGCGGCTCGATAGTCCCTGCTTGAGATAAACATGGAGAAAGGACATCACAAAAGACACTACCAAGATTCGATAGGAATTGGCATGTTTGACGCTAATCGTCCGCTGCAAAGCTGCCCATCTGGCTCGCTATCTGGCTCGCCATTTATGCTGTTTGCGGCCAGAGTTTGCTTAGGTAGCTTGTTGCTTTTAGCAGTCGCTATCGGCGGCTGCGGCTTCGACCCGGGTAATCAGCCATCTGCTGAGCCAGCTCCTCCCGCTTCAGATTCCCAAGCTAACGATCAGGGCGAACCCAATTTATCTGAGGCGCCTCCCCCGCCGCCGGAGGGGGCATTTATTGCCCAGCTCACCCCTGAACAAAATCAAAAATTACTGGATCTGGGCATTGATGTGGCAATTCCTACTCAAATTCCTTCGGGTTTTCAGGCTATCAGCGTGGTAACGGGCACTCAGGCCGAGGGACCAAGCTATATGCTGATTTATCAAGATCAGCTCAATCGCTGTTTTGCCATTGAGCATACCTCGGGCGGCGTTGGCGGACTGCCCGATATCGAAAATAAAGTGCCGTTGAATCCATCCATTTTTGGTGAAGGCTACACGTTGTACCACGGCGTATACACCGATCCCAGTCTGCGGGCCGATTTTCCAGAGGCCAACTTGATATCTGACTGGATGGCGGGCAGCAGCGGATTCTACCGACTGGTGGGGGCAGCCTACCTGATGCAAAACTACCCCGAGCTAACCTGTGAAAATCTCTCTCCGACGGAAGCAGTTCAGGTGGTTGACTCGCTAACCTATCTCCAAACAGAGGTGATTGGCGACATGATCGAGGGTGAGCCGCTTTAAGGGCGACAGGCCAATTTCTCAGTCTCAATTCGATAGGACAGTGGCTGCCAGGAATTCCGGAAAATTTTTCATAAATTTTAGGTGAGGATTTCCGAATTTTTCCGGAGCCCCTCTGTAGTCGATCGTGGCAAGGCGTCCTTGAGATTGCTGAGCGCATCCAAACTGAGATCGGAGAGAGGTTCAAATGGCTACAGATTTAGCAGTTCAACTCTTTGAGCAGCCTAAGTTGGGTAAGGTGGAGCGGGCGATCGCGCCCAATCAGCGCGGCCGGGTATTTTTTGAGGGAACTTACTGGCCTGCCCGTTGGCATATATCCAGCGAAGCCGCGATTGCTGAGGCCGAGGCTTGGGTGATTGTGCTGGGTCGGCAGGGCATCACCCTATTGGTTATCCCCAATCGTCGCCCATCTAGCCGGGCAGCGGCGCTGTCGTCGGCGCCTGCCTCTATATAGCTTTGGTCAGATTGCTCACCGCACCCAGTATCGCTGGCGTGATTGACATAAGAGCAAGTTGACTCGCAGCCTCGTCCCAATCGTTGGTTCGGCTGTTATAAAAGCAAGCTGATTTGATTTAAGGTGGGTCGCAGGTTAGCCCCATCGAGTTTGCCAGAGTCCCGCTCAGCCAGTCGCTTGGGCGGGACTTCTCTTAAAATGCAAATTAAGCGCAGATATTGCAGATATTACTGATGGAACTACTGGCCCTGCATCATCATTGGCTGACCTATGAAACTCACCAAAACCATCCCAAAGCCTACTCTGTCAGGCCGAGTCTAATTCGGAATCTTTGTTCTCTCTCCTGGCGACCGTGGCTTGCGGCGGGAGCTTTGAGTATGGCTCTGGTGCTGTCGCTGATGGCCACAGTGGCCAGAGCAATTACGGCCTTTGTGGAGGTGCCCCAGGCAAATATACGCGATAGTCCTTCAACTTCAGGGGGTATCGTTCGCGTCGTGGTTCAAGGCGATCGCATCGATGTAACCCAAATCACTGAAAATGGCTGGACTCAGCTATCGGACGGCAACTGGATTCTGACTGAGTCTTTCCGTTCGGGCAGCGGCAGCGGCATACCGGCGGTGGTTAACGTGCCTGAAGCCAACGTGCGCGATCGCCCTGACAATAGCGCCAGTATTGTGCGGCAGGTGTCCAACGGCGAGCGCATTGAGACCACTGACATTAGCGAGAACGGCTACACTCAGCTAACCGACGGTAATTGGATAGCCAACGGAACGTTTTTTTACGTTGACAGCGGCAGCGGCAGCGACAGCGACAGCTGGGGCTTGCCGGCTATTGTTGCGGTAGAGCAGCTAACCGCTCGCTGGCAGCCCAGCCCCGATGCCGGACGCTATCGGACTCTATCTTCGGGGGATCAGGTATTCCTCACAGGCAATATTTTGTCAACGGGTTGGGTAGAGCTAATTGACGGCACCTGGGTATTGGGCAGTCAGCTTGACCCCCGCTACGGCGGCCTAACCGTACCGCCGCCAGAGCAGATGCCAGAGCAGACAGTCAGCGATATTTGGGGCACATCGGCAACGGTGATTGCTAACCGCGCCGACGTGCGCTGGAGACCCAGCAATAGCGCTGGCCTTTATCGCACCCTAGCCAATGGCTCAACCATTCGTTTAACCAGGCGGATGACCAGCAGCGGCTGGGTAGAACTGATTGACGGCACCTGGATTGAGGGAAATTTAATCAGTCCGCCCTATGGCGGCAACCCACCCCCGACTCCCAATACTTTTGCCTTTGCCAATGCCGTTGTGGCAACCCCAGCCTTTAACGCAGCCAATAACTACAATCTAAACTTTCGCGCTGGCCCAGGCGTGGGCTTTCGAATTTTGGGCGCTCTTGCCGATGGCCAACCCCTGCAGCTAACGGGACGAATTCAAAACGGCTGGTATCAGCGAGTAGACGGCAGCTGGGTTGCAGGTCAGTCTCGAGGCCGCAGCTTACTACAATTTGTAGAGGTCGCTGCTCCCAGATTCAACGAGGCTCAAATCTTACGGCCAGGCAATGAAGCTCCTGCCGTGGCGGATTTACAGCTGCGGCTCCAAAATTTGGGTTACTTTCCCCAAGGGGCAGTGATCACCAACTACTACGGGAATTTGACACAGCAGGCAGTAGCCGATTTTCAGCAGGTCAACGGTCTTACTGCAGACGGCATTGCCGGAACCGCCACGCTGAACGTGCTCTATCAGGGCAATCCCATTCCTCGATAGGCGATTGGGCTACCCAGCCGTCATAAAGCCCCTTATAGTAAAAAGTATAGAAATGTAAACACACGCCGCGCCCAGGGAGAATGATCGATGGCACGAAATTTCAAAACCATTCGGCAGGCCGCAGTTCAGTGGGTTGCCGGCCTGCAATCAGG
>JBCDFX010000185.1:0-7674 GCA_039177155.1 Cyanobacteria bacterium P01_H01_bin.119 | reverse complement strand
TTTTCACCTTGGAGTCCTCAACCAGATGTTTGCTGATCTCTACTCTAGCGATCGCGACTATTGTATAGCGCGGGTTAGATTGCTTACCGCCCCCAAATACGGGAAGCCCAAATACGGGAGAATTAAGTGCGGCTTTCTCCAGAATTCAGGAATGCAGAGCGCTGCGTGCGTCCCAGATTTATGATCTGGAGCACGCAGTAGGGTAAAAGTTGTAGCGTGGGCCAGGGCTGTGGCGTCTTTCGGACAAGAGAGAAAACTAGATGGCATTATCCGGCTCACAGAGCACCTGCTGGCGACCTCGGCGGGCGGGCCTCTGGATAAACCCCCAAATAAACCCCCAAATAAACCCCTAAATAAGCCCCTAAGCGATTTGCAGCAGGCTATCGTAACCCAGGTCTGGCAAGGCCGTCGATATGGTGAGATCGCTATGGCTTACGGCTGCACAGAGGGCCATGTTAAAGATGTGGCGGCTAACCTCTGGCTTCAGCTCTCTCAAGCTCTGGGCAAAAAGGTAGGAAAGTATAGCTTTCGCTCTGCTTTGATGGCTTACCAAAGGGCGATCGCCGCCGAGCCTGCTGATTTTACTGATTTAAGTTTCCAATGCGAGGTTTCTTATACCCCTAGCGCATCAATTTCACCCCATAGGAAAAAACCTGGACTCATTGGACGAGACGCCGCGATCGCCCAAATTCGCGCTTTAATCCACCAGGGCCACCGTCTGATTGTGCTGCAGGGAGAAGGGGGAATCGGCAAAACGACCCTAGCTCAGCATTACCTCCAAGATATCCATCCGTCCCTAGAGCTAATGATGGCCAAGGAGCCGGGAGACATTATTACGGCTGAGCGAGTGGTGGAAGAATGGCTGCGGCAGGATCTTGCCGCTGAACCCGGCGGCGAGTTTGGTATCAGCCTTTTGCGGCTAAGACGACAGCTTCAGATTCAGCCCATTGGCATCCTGATTGATAATCTGGAGCCTGCTTTAGACGCCCAGGGGCAGTTAATTAGGCCCCATCGTCGCTATGTTGAGCTGCTGCGGATACTGGCTGACCCCCGCTGCCGGGGAGTCGCTTTTGTCACCAGCCGCGATAGCCGCTGTGAGCCGTCTGTGGCGGCGGGTCACATTCGCCTAAGCGGGCTGAGCCTGGGGGCCTGGCGGCAGTATTTTGAGGCTCAGTCGATTGAGCTACACGGGCCGACGCTGACGGCCCTGCACCGGGTCTACAGCGGCAATGCTAAAGCCATGGAAATCGTGTGCGCCGCCATTCAAACTGAATTTGAAGGAGATATGACCGCCTATGGCCGCGAGGCTGATTCGCCGACGGGCATCACAGCCCTAGAAAATTTGGTCGCCAACCAGGTAAATCGGCTAGCAGTGCTCGACCCGGCAGCGTACCGGCTGCTGTGCCGACTGGGGTGCTATCGCTATCAGACCATGCCTACCCTGGATAAGGCTGCGGTGACGGCCCTGCTGTGGGATGTGCCGCCGGAGCGCCACGGTCAGCTGTTGACGTCGCTTAAAAATCGCTCCCTGCTGGCGGCTCAGAAAGGAGCCTACTGGCTGCATCCGGTGATTCGAGCCGAGGCGATCGCCCGGCTCCGTCAGACCTCAGATTGGGAAACAGCCAACGATCAAGCGGCAAAGATGTGGAGCGATCGCACCCCTCGAATTACGGGCCGCCGCGATGCTCTCCAGGCGCTAGAGGCTTACTACCACTACCGGGCGATCGCAGACTACACCGCCGCTGCCGATATTCTGCTGCGCAGCCGGGATAACCAGTGGGGACAATTTTTGCCCCTGGCTAGCAGCCTCTACCGCATGGGGCTAGTGCAGGTGGTGCAGGCGGCAGTGACCAATATTTTGCCTCGATTGAAAAACCCGCAGCAAACCTGCGAATTGAGCAATATTTTGGGAGACTTGGCCTGGATTCGGGGAGATATTCGCGGCGCGATCGCCCAGCAGCAGCGCACCATTGAAATGGCTCAGGCCTGTCTACATCAGCTAGAGGGTGATCCGGCAGCGGCCCACCGACGCTATTACTTTCGGATGTTGGAGGTGGATGCTTTACTCAGTTTGGGGCTGTACTGTCTGGATTTATGGGAGCTAGAGGCAGCAGCAGTGCAGTTTACCCAGGTAATTGCCCTTAGCCAGCAAACTCGCCACCACGCCTGGGCAGAAAAAGCAACGGTCGGCCTAGCCCTGGTCAAAGCCCTGCTGGGTGAAACCGCGATCGCCCAAAGCCTAGCTGACAAGGCCCAGCAGACATTTCTACAAACCACTGCTCCGGAGCAAAGCGGTCGCTTTGCCTACTTTATTCAGCGTTTGGGACAGACCTATGCCGTCTTGGGTAACTTGGCCACGGCCCAAAATCTATATCAAAGCGCGATCGCCTTTGCAGAGGCTGGAGAATATCCCCAGGTAAAGGCAAATGCCCTAAAAGGATTAGCAGAAATAGAGTGTCAGCAGCAGCACGGCGACTGGGGCGTCGCCAAATGCCAAGAGGCGATCGCGCTGCTGGAGGCCATCGGGGCCAACTGCGATTTAGCCGATGCCCATTTTCAACTGGCACAAATTTATCGTCACCTGGGGCAGGCGTTAGCCGCCGATCAGCATCAACAGAGCGCGATCGCCCTGTTTCAGACAATTCAGGCTCCGGCGCAGCTGCATCGAACAGGTCTTTGCATAGGATAGGTCTTTGCATCAAATAGATACTAAACCTCTTTTACAGTCCAAATAACAGACTGCAGAGACTCAGACCCGCATATTATGATGGAGTTAAAGAAATTTAAGTTTTGTAAAACATTTTGACTCCAGTATCTAAGTCACCTCACCCAATCCAGGCAGGCACTCGCTGGTACTCCCTCAAGGCCATTTGGCAGGGTGATGCCGACATTGTGCAGCAGGGACTACCCCACGATCGGCTTTCTCCGGCTTGGCAAATTTTGATGCTAGGGGACGGGTCTCCCACTCGCCATCTGCAGCTGCTGACGCGGGAGCAAACCGAGGTCGATGTGATTGATATGTCCCTAGTAGGCTTAGATTCCGATGGCGCCCCGCCGTTGATTGAGATGGTGCCGGGTCCCAGGCTGCGCCGGCAGGTTTGGCTTAGAACTGCTTCGGGGCAGCGGTTGGCCTACGCTACCTCCTGGTGGGAAGCTAGCCATGTGGATGAGTATTTGCAAAATCGGGCCTTGCCCATCTGGGCTAGTTTGGCTCGTTTGCGGACAGAGCTATACCGAGATATTCAAGGTATTTACTACGGATATTCTCCTGAGCTGGCCTCAGAATTTGGTGAATCCGGGCCGTTTTGGGGACGGCACTATCTATTCTGGCATCACGGCAAACCGCTAACGCTGATTTATGAAGTTTTTTCACCTTATCTGACCCGCTATCTGGGGCCAACCCGGTTGGGTGCCCCTTAGATCTAACGAGCTGTTAAAAGAACGATGTTCAAGCACGTAGACGCTGATGAACTGAGTCAATAAGATGAACCCAAAAATCGTAATAGCAGCCCTAAGTAGAGCATTGCTGACCGCTGTTTTAGTTCTAGCTTTTGCTTTAAATATCTGGGTCAAGGGTCCATCAGCGGCGATCGCTGCCCCCGTCTGTCGCACCACGCCCGACCACGAGGTTTGTATCCTATCGATTAAGCGCAGCGCTAAATATCACTGGCAGTACCGCGCGGCGGTCAGCCTTGATGGGATAAAGCGCCCCGTCGAACGCTACAACTGTCGCCGCCGAGTCCGCATCCGACGAGACGGCAAAACGATTCCCTTTCAAAACAATGGAGCGGGAGACGTGATTTGCCAACTGCTGGAATGATTTCCATCTATCCCTAAAATTTATACGTGATGGAACGGTACAGCATTTTTTGAGTCTGTATCGCAGAGCAGTAAGGATTGTTGGACATGAACATCCATCCCACGGCAGTGGTTGATCCGAGGGCAGAGCTGGGACAAAACGTGACGGTGGGCGCATTTGCCTATATTGAAGCAGACGTAATGATCGGAGAAGGCTGCGAGATTCTTCCCCGCGCTACTCTGCTGCGCTACACCACTCTCGGTCAGAGCTGTCGGGTTCATGGGGGAGCGGTAATTGGCGATTTACCCCAGGATTTGGCCTATACCCCGGTAGAAAGCTATGTCTCCATCGGCGATCGCTGCGTGCTGCGCGAAGGGGTTACAGTTCACCGAGGCACTAAGGCTAGCTCGGTCACTGCGATCGGCAATGAGTGTCTGATGATGGCAAATAGTCACGTGGCCCACAACGCTCAACTGGGTGATCAGGTGATTTTGGCCAATAATGCCCTAATTGCGGGCTACGCCACCGTGGGCGATCGCGCTTTTATCAGCGGCGGCTGCTTGGTGCATCAGTTTACCCGCATCGGACGGCTGGCCATGATGTCTGGTGGGTCGGCCTGTCAAAAAGACGTGCCGCCCTTCTGTATGACCCGCAGCGTCAGCGCAAATACGCTGATGGGGCTAAACACTGTGGGGCTGCGGCGAGCGGGCATTGAGGCGAGAGATCGCCAACAGCTTAAACAAGCTTTTAGCCTGCTTTATCACTCCGGCCTCAGCGTGTCTAATGCCGTATCGCAGATGCGACAAACCCTGACGTCGGCGTTAGTGATAGAGCTGTGCAACTTTGTCGCAACGTCAGAGCGTGGGATTTGTAAATTCATTAAGTAGTACGGGCCTCTTTCCTTAGATAGAAGTTTATGAGTAATTGTGTAAACTAATGTTACATAGTGATAGCGGTCGTCAGTCCGGTTAGGACAAGACTGCGGGCTAGGTTGCTTATCAATTCAGCACTCTAGAATTTGTTCGGTGCGGCGGGCAATCTGGCCAACGCTATATCTTCAATGCTAACGATAAGGACTCGTCCAACTAGATGAATGACCTCAGCTCCGCGCTCACCCAGGCCCAGCCTCGCCACGGCTCCAATCTACCGATTAACGTTCCTCAACCCGTTACCCCCCTTGGCATTCTCAGCCAGCTTTTAGAGCGGCTGAGCGCTAAAGCTAAGCATTTATCTTTAGAGCCCGATTTTTTGCTTGATTTGCAGCGGGCGACTGAGCTGGCCGTTGGCCTAGAGCCCTATATTGGCACCTGCACAACTTCTGAATCATCCGCGCTATCGGCGCTGACTCAGCGCACTCAGGCCGAAGACTGGAGCCAGCGATTTTTAAGCGGTGAGACGGTCCATCCGCTGGAGCAGGAGATGCTCTCCGGCCATGTGGAAGGTCAGTTTCTGAAGCTGCTGCTGCACGCCATTGGCGCCCGCCGCGTGCTAGAAATTGGCATGTTTACCGGCTACTCTGCCCTGGCTATGGCAGAGGCACTGCCCGATAACGGCGTGCTGGTTGCCTGCGAGCTGGATCGCTACAGCGCAGAATTCGCCCAAACCTGTTTTGCCAATTCGCCCCACGGCCATAAGATTCAGGTCAAAATTGGTTCGGCATTGGAGAGCCTCTCCCAGCTTGCGGCTGAGCAGTTGAGGTTTGACTTTGTCTTTATCGATGCCAATAAAGATGGCTATATCGACTATTTCAATGCTGTCTTAGGGTCGCTGCTGGCCCCCAACGGACTAATTTGTGTGGACAATACTCTGATGCAGGGCGAAGTTTACCGCTCCCAGAGGCAATCCTCAAGGGGCAAGGCGATCGCCGAGTTTAATCAAACCGTTGCCGACGATCCACGGGTTGAGCAAGTGCTGCTGCCCCTGCGAGATGGCGTCACTCTGATTCGCCGTCGCTAAGGCCAGCCATGATAAATCCAACCGATTTAAGGACGGCGCCTAACGGCGCTAATCGCGCTGATCTGTCCTCCAAACATTCCCCTAAGCCGTCGCCCAAACCATCCAAAGTAAAGATCATTGTCCAAAACGTTTTGGCCCTGGCCGCACTGCTGCTGGTGCTGCCGCTGAACGGGGCTGTGGTTTTTGCCGCGCTGCTGGCCGGGATTCTGAGCAAGGCGCGATCGCCCAAAACGCCTAATGGAGACGCTAAAACCGTTTTAATTAGTGGCGGCAAAATGACTAAAGCGCTGCAGTTGGCCCGGCTGTTTCACGCCGCTGGACACCGCGTGATCTTAATTGAGGCGCATAAGTATTGGCTGGTTGGGCATCGGTTTTCAAACGCTGTCAGTCGGTTTTACACCGTGCCTGAGCCCACAAGCTCTGCCTACGGGCAAGCGCTGCAAGCCATTGTTATGGCAGAAGGGGTAGACGTGTACGTACCGGTGTGCAGCCCGGCATCTAGCTATTTTGATGCCCAGGCTAGCCGCATGCTCTCTTCTCACTGTGAGGTTATGCATGTCGGGCCAGGCCAAATTGCCCAGCTTGACGATAAATATCAGTTTGCCCAGGCGGCTGAGCGACTCGGACTCTCGGTGCCCAAGACCTACAAAATTACCCATCCCCAGCAGGTGCTGGCGTTTGACTTCTCCCAGGAGAAGCGGCCCTATATTCTTAAAAGTATTGCCTACGACGCTATTCGGCGGCTTGACCTGACCCGTCTCCCCTGCCCCACCCCTGCTGCAACAGCGGCGTTTGTGCGATCGCTGCCCATTTCAGAGCAGAACCCGTGGATTTTGCAGGAGTTTATTGCCGGTAAAGAGTACTGCACCCACAGCACCCTGCGGCAGGGGGAACTGCGGGTGTACTGCTGCTGTGAGTCCTCAGCCTTTCAGGTCAACTATGCCCCGGTAACTAAGCCCAAAATCGAAGCCTGGGTCCGCCAATTTGCGGCGGGACTCCAATTGACCGGGCAAGCCTCTTTTGACTTTATTGAATCCCCAGACGGTGAGGTGTATGCCATTGAGTGCAATCCCCGCACCCACTCTGCCATCACCCTGTTTTACCGTCAGCCGCAGGTGGCAAATGCCTACCTGTCAGATCAGCCGCTGGCCTCGCCCGTTTATCCCCGCTCCCAGAACCGACCTACCTACTGGCTCTACCACGAAGTTTGGCGGCGGGTGACCCATCTCTCTAGGCCAAGAATTGCCCTAAAGCACCTAAACACCATTTGGCAGGGCAAAGAAGCCATCTTTGACTGGCGCGACCCCCTACCGTTTTTGATGGTGCATCACTGGCAAATTCCGCTACTGCTGCTGCGAGATTTGCGGCAGCTGCGGGGCTGGATACGGATTGACTTTAATATCGGCAAGCTAGTGCAGCTAGGGGGAGACTAGCCATGACCCTGCAGGTTCTACATCTGGTGGGGGGAACCACCGACTTTTACGCTAAGCTGTCGCGAATGTATGCTCAAAGCTGCCTTGAGGCCACCTCAGATCCGGCCCGCTACCGCTTTTGCCTGGCCTATATCAGCCCCGATCGTCGCTGGCGCTTTCCGGCATCCCTTGAGCCGAGCGATATCGAGAGTGCCCCCGCCTATTCCCAGGCTGAGGCGCTAGCAATGCTAGCTCAGCAAAAGATTGACGTGGCGCTGCCACAGATGTTTTGCATCCCCGGTATGACAGAGTATCGGGCCTTGCTAGAGGCGCAGCAGATTCCCTACATAGGTAACCGCCCTGAGGTGATGGCGACAACCGCAACCAAAGCCCAAGCCAAAGCGGCAGTGGCGGCGGCGGGGCTGGCGGTACCGGCGGGACAGATTCTCCAGCAGGGCGATCGGCCCACCCTGGCGCCGCCGGTTATCGTCAAGCCCAACGATGCCG
>JBCDFX010000184.1:0-7734 GCA_039177155.1 Cyanobacteria bacterium P01_H01_bin.119 | reverse complement strand
CCCCATCCTATCAAATGTTGCTGCCTTGTAAATACGTATTTACATGCATCTGACACTTAGCAGCATTAGAAGCGGGCATGGGCATATTTAGCGTCGCCGTCGCCGACTAAAAGTCTCAGCGACTACTGCCCTACGACCTCCGCTTTCAAGCCTATGCATGAGTCTACTTTTCTCTCAAAAACGGCAGAATGTCGCGCTATCTTCGCACTCCTGGGAAAAAATCCTAGCTCCAATTATGACATCAACCCCAAGCATCGCCCAGGGTAACCTGACGGACTTAATCATCTATACAATCATACCCAGCCTGTATAGCGAAACACCCCAATCAAAACTTCATAATGTCTTGAAAGAACCACGAGTAGGCGTTTTAACATAAGGCTTGCATATATGGTTGATTTGTTCTATATAAAGTATATACATATATACTCCGTACATACATACATGTCCATAAAGCAGCGCTAAACCTGAGCTGCTTATCCAAGCATTTATCCAGGAGTCTTTATACCTATGCAAGATCAGGATTATGAATCCCGCTTTTCTACACCGCACTACCCAATAGATTGCCCCCACTGTAATCGTCGCTTTGTGGTGCGGCTCAATTCCACCACCTATGCCTGTCTAAACTGTCGTCATCGCTTTGAACTCAATAGACCTCCTTTCCCGGTGTTTTTGGCTGCCATTATTGGTTTTGTGTTGTTTATTGCTCTATCTTCGCTTTCCACATAAAGGGACCGAAGGTGGGATGTTCAAAGCTCGAAAGGCTAAACTCGGAGGTCTGCCTATGGATTGATTTAACCGCGTAAGACTGTTTGATTTGAATGCTGTTTCCTTACACAAGGGTATTGCTATGAGACAACGGCACAATCACCGGCATCTGCTGCTTTGGTCAACGGCAAAAGCGATCAAGTACTTCTTGTTGAGCGTTGCCAGTTGCACATTAGCCTACTTTATCTCGATGATATTTAGCCTCCACTGGCTATCTGGCTGGATGACGACTGTTCTACAGCATGTGCTTCCCCAAGCCTCTGCGCTGCTGGGCTGCCTAACTGCGATCGCGGTGATTAGCGAATCCCTAAAGTCCTAATCCTACTTAACGATTGACCGCCTCAAATGGCTCACTAATTGATCACCGTTAGGCCCCTCCCAGCATCTTTGCTCGTGAGGGGCTTTACTTGGGCTTTAAGCTGCAGCAGTTTTGAACTTTGAATTTTGAGCCCTTCTATCTCCACCGCAACTGGCTTTCACCGCAACTGGCCTTTACCTGGCCCTATGGTCCAACCATCGTGGTAATGTGCAGACGAAGGTTTAGGCAGGCGGCGGCATGTCTTCAAATTCATCTACAGCGCCCAAAATTATTGTGTTAGACGATGATCCAACCGGGTCGCAAACCGTACATAGCTGTTTATTGCTGATGCGCTGGGATGTGGACACCCTAAGGCTGGGGCTAAGAGACCCATCGCCGATCTTTTTTATTTTGACCAATACCCGGGCGCTGCCGGCCAAAAATGCCGACCAGATTACCCGTGATGTTTGCCAAAACCTAAAGCAGGCGATCGCCCTTGAAAATCTTCAAGACTATTTGGTGGTCAGCCGCTCCGACTCGACCCTGCGAGGTCACTACCCGGTAGAAACCGACGCGATCGCTGAGGTTCTTGGCCCCTTCGATGCCCACTTTTTAATTCCGGCCTTTTTTGAAGGCGGACGCATCACCCGCGACAGCACCCACTATCTCAAGGTAGACGGTCGAGACGTGCCTACCCACGAAACAGAATTTGCCAAAGACTCGGTTTTTGGCTATAGCACAGCCTACCTACCGGACTACGTTGCCGAAAAGACCCAAGGGCAAATTGCCGCTAGCCAGGTCGAGCGGATGCTGCTGCCTGAGATCCGCGCCGGTGTTTTAGAGCGCTTGATGCAGCTTACCGGAAATGTCTGCGTTGCGGTAGATGGTGAAACTCAGGCCGATCTAGATAGATTTGCTCAAGATTTGCTGACTGCCGCCGCTGCCGGTAAGAAGTTTCTTTTTCGCAGCGCCGCTAGCATACTGACGGCGCTGGCAGCCCTGCCGTCCCAGCCTGTAGCGGCAGCAGCGATGAGGCAGTATACCCGCAGCCGCAGGCCAGGGGCGGTTATCGTAGGCTCCCACGTTAAAAAATCGACTCAGCAGCTCAATGCTCTGCTGCAACTGCCCCGCGTCGCTGGCATTGAAGTGGATGTGGCTCAGCTTCAGCAGGCACCAGATCTCACTTATCCCAACCTGCTGAGGAAGACTTTAGAACAGGCTCAACTGGCCTTTGAAGCGGATAAAACGCCTGTGATTTATACCAGTCGGGAAGAGTTAATGTTCCCCGACATTGCGTCCCGACTCACCTTTGGCAGTCAGGTTTCGGCCCTGCTGATGGATATTGAACGGGGGCTGCCAGATGATATCGGCTTTTTAATTAGCAAGGGTGGTATCACCTCCAACGACACCCTAAGCAAAGGCTTGGCCCTGCAAACGGCCCGCCTACTGGGGCAAATTTTGCCCGGTGTTTCTCTGGTGCGCACGCCGGCAACCCATCCTCAGTTTCCTGATCTTCCGGTGGTGCTTTTTCCTGGAAATGTGGGCGATATTGACGCCTTGGCAACGGTTTACCAGCGGCTAGTTAGCCCATAATCTAGGGCGTGTCATCAGTTAAGCACAGAAGTCTGACAGGGCAAACTGTAAACACGCCCGCCCTAATCACATATCTAAGGGCTGTAACCATGGCTATAAAAGGAGTTGAAATCTAACTGACAGCCCCTAGATGCTATGCTTAGCTGCCATTTCGGACACCTGACAGCCATTTGCGGAACGACTTTGGGATAAGGATATGGTCACTCTAGATGATATTCGTCAAGACGTAGGCAAAACGGTTTCTCGGCGCGGTTCTGATTTACTGCCGGGGAAAAGCCAATATGTCTGTCTGCGATCGCTTAATCTCTACCAATCTCCAACTTGCGAGGGACTTGTCACCCAAGCTGCTGCGGGGCGCTATCTAAAATTTGCTGATATACCGGAAAATGACTCTGTCCCAGCGCTTCGGGTGCAGATTTGTGAAGACGATTATGAGGGCTGGCTCGCGATCGCTGACCTCAGCCATCTCACTATCGCTGCTCGTCCCTACAAGGCGCCCGAGCTCAATCGGGCTATGGTGCAGCAGCGCTTACCGCAGGCGATCGCCTATAGCCAAACCGCCATGGCTCAGCCTAATCAATACCGCTGGGGCGGTACTGTGCCGCCCCATTTCGACTGCTCAGGGCTAATGCAGGCCGCTTTTGCCAGCGCGGGTGTACGTTTGCCCCGCGACTCCTATCAGCAAGAAGCTTTTACCCAAACCATTGGCCTAAATGAGCTACAGCCAGGGTATTTAATTTTTTTCGGCACGCCCAAAAAAACGACCCATGTGGCCCTCTATCTTAGCGCCGGAAAATATATTCACAGCTCTGGCAAAGATCAAGGACGTAACGGCATCGGCATCGACTCCATTTGGGATCTAAGCGATCCCATTAGCCACACCTACCATCAGCAAATTCGCTGCGCAGGTCGGGTCGATCGCAGCTATCAGCCCGGCGACTTGGCTCGTTTAGTACAGTCACGCCATTGGCATTAGCTTACGCGGTAGATTAAAGCTAAAGCAGGTCTGATTATCGCCGCTTGCCACCTGAATGTCACTATTGAGATGGATTAGCAATCGCTGCACTAATGCCAGCCCCAATCCGGTGCCGCCCTGTTTCCACGGATCGGCGCTGGGCACTCGATAAAATTTTTCAAAAATGCGAGAAAGCTCCGAAGCGGGAATTTCTACCCCCGTATTGCGGATGCTGAATTTGATCAAATCCTCTCCCTGGGGAGATACTTCTAAGACAATATGTCCCCCGGGAGGGGTGTATTTGCAGGCGTTATTTAAAAGTTCTGCAATTACGCGCTCCAGGCTAGCACTGTCTGAAACCACTTGGACAGCCGCTGGAGAGATGGCCAGATCAAGCTGCTGCTGCCGGTTTTTGATGCGGGCGTGAAACCCGTTAACGATGCTTGAGAGCCAGTCTTGCAGGCGAATTTCGGTGGGGTTAATGGGATGATTGCCTCCATCTAGCCGCTGCAAATCGAGCAAATCGTTGATCAGGCTAATTTCCCGTTCGCACTCTTCCTGCAGAATATGGTAATAGCGAACAATGCGATGCTGCTCGGCTTTAGGCTTTTCTAGCTCGGTTTTGAGATCGTACTCTTGGCCTAGGGTAACGCCCAAAAGCTGGAGGGCCACACGCATACTGGTAACGGGCGTCCGTAGCTCATGGGAAACGGTACTGAGAAAATCATCCTTGAGGGTATTTAGCCGCTCTAGCTCTTCGACCTGGGACTGGGCAGCTTGGTAGAGGCGAGCCTGTCGGATAGCGATCGCGCACTGATTGGCTACCTGCTGCACCAGACGAATATCTTGCTCATTAAAGCCATAGTCTTTGTCGTTAATTAACCACAAATCGCCCAGCACGCCGCGATCGTCCAGAATAGGGCAAGCCAGCATCGCCACATAACCCCGCAGTGGATGGGGCTTTACAGAGCAAAACTGAAAATACTGCCCTTCCAAAAGCTGGTGATAGACCTCTGGGAATGCCTCCATTTGCGACACTCGGCCCTGGGAGGGCGATAGGGATGCGGTGTACTCGTAGTAGATGGTGGAGGTGCCCTGGTCGAGGTCATAGAGCGCGGTGTTAGACCCTTTTACCCCCAGGGCCAGGGTCAGCTCCCGCACAGCAGTCTGTAAAATTTGCTTCTCATCTAGGTTGTCGCGCACCCGGTCAGTAATTCGCTTTAGGGTGGCCTCAAACTCTAGGGCAATTTGCAGTTGATTGGTGCGCTGCGCCACCTCCTGCTCCAGGGCAGTGTTGAGCTGCTGCACCTTTTGGTAGAGGTTATTCTGCTGAATGGCGCTGCCAACCTGAGAGCCCACTTCCCGCAGGGTGTCAATTTCCCAAGTCAGCCACTGACGCTCGAAGCGAATCTGCTGCGCCAGCAAAACTCCAAAGCAAATGTCCCCCTGCAGGATAGGCACTATCAAGGTGGTTTGGGCTGCGGGAAGCTGAATTTTTTGTTCTGGGCCATTGGGCGAGCGCGTTTGATCTTCAATCACTACCGCTTTGCCCTGGCGCAAATCGGGAAACTGATCGAGCAGGTCAGATAGGTGGAGGGCTAAGTCATCAACCGTGGCAAACCCCCCATCAGCATCAACGGCGAGAATGCGGGTTTCTCTAGGGCTGATCCTAGCCGTTAGCATTCGATCGGCTTTTAGAAACTGGCGTCCTTCCTGGGTGATGGCTACGGCTAAATCTGCAAATTCGGGGGACTGCAAAATATGTTGGGCAACGCTGCCCAGTAGGCGATCGCGCTCAGCTTGCTGCCGCAGGACGGTTTCAGCCTGCTTATAGGACGTGATGTCTTGGATGGTGCCCACAATCATGGGCAGTCCGCTGGCGTCGTAGGTCAGGAATTTTTTGGTTGAAACAATGTGCTCTGTGCCTTGGGCATCGGAGAGTTTTTCTTCTTCGGTCAGCGTGCTGCCCGTGGTGAGCAGCCGATCGTCGCTCTGCCAGAACTGCATCGCTTCCGTGGACGGAAAAATATCAAAGTCTGTTTTGCCTAAAATTTCTTCGCGATCGCGTCCCAAAAATTTGCAGCAGGCGTCATTTACGCTGATCCAGCGGTGTTGCTCATCTTTAGCAAATACCGGATCAGAAAGGGTATTGAGCACAATATTAAGAAAGCTTTGGGCGCCCTCTAGCTCAGGCTGCACCCCTTGAGCCATTGAGCGAGCGGGCTCTTTCCCCTGAATATAGGTCTCAGAGGTTTCTATAGACGCACTATTTGCTTCTGGCATTTCCGATGCAGACAATAAGCTGTCAGACTCCGCGGTCTCGTTGACGGGCTGAATCGGCCCAGACAGTGAGTGAACGTCAGACGATGCCGGTCCGGATTGAAGCGAGTTATCGCGAATATTACTATCGGCTGCACTCATAGACAGGCTCCCAGGGAATGGCACATTAGGTGAAGCGTCAACGCCGGGCCATCTGCACCCGACTACGTCTAAACGGCCTTAGCTCTCTCACTGTTCCCAGCTTTACGCAAAAACACTCACGTTTAGCAAACCGATTGAAAAAACTCAGCACAGCTGCGATCGCACGCTCTAACTCGGGCGTTTGGGGTGCCAGTTTAGAGAGTTAATCTGGAGCGTCCCAAACCTGGATTTGAACATAGACCAGCAGTAGGGCGATCGTCAGCAGTACGGTCGCCGCCGCTGCCGCATAGCCAAAATCGAATAGCGCAAAGGCTTGCTCATAACTGTAGTAGACCAAAATATTTGTGCGGTTCAGCGGGCCGCCGCCGGTCATCACATACACCGGCTCAAAACTGCGTAGGGTAAAAATAACCGTTGTGACCGATGCAAACACCAGAGTCGGTCGCAGCCCCGGCAAGATAATGTACCAAAACTGCTGCCAAGGGCCAGCCCCATCCAGCCTAGCCGCTTCCAGTCGAGAGCGAGGAATCGTCTGCACCCCCGCCAAAAATACCATCAAATTTAGACCAATTTGTTTCCAACTGCTGAGCAAGATTAAAACCGGCATTGCCCATACCGGGCTAGATAGCCAGGCAATAGGAGCCATTCCCAACCCGCTTAACAGCCCGTTAACCGGGCCATCTGCCTGAAACAGCCAGCGGAACCCCAGCCCTGCTGCCACCAAGGAGGTCATCGCCGGGATAAAGTACGCCGTACGCAGGAGTCCGCGCAGCGCGGTGATCCGATCGAGCAATACTGCCAAGCCCAGGGGAATCGCCAGGGTAGGTATTACCGTTCCAACGGTGAAATACACTGTGTTGCCCAGCACCTGCCAAAAATCGGGGTCCATCAGCAGGCGACGGTAGTTTTGCAGGCCGTACCAATGCACCCCGGCCCGGGTAAAACTGCCCGTGGTAAAGCTTAAGAAAAACAGGTAGCCAATCGGCCACACCACAAACACCCCCAGCAACATTAAGGCCGGGGAGAGTAATGTCCAAGCGGCGATCGCGTCATTATCTAGCCAGTTAGACAGCCGCCTAAAGGCCGGCTGAGTCCGATTAAATTGTTCTAATGCCATAGGCTGTATGGTACTCCCGCCTCGCTATAATCAACCCGAATTTGTTCCTAAAGCGGAGCCTGCTGCCACAGCAACAATCTCCGTCGTTGATTTCTTATGACATTTCCCTGTCTGATTAGCCCCGATGCGCCGCCCCCTAGCCTGCCCGGTCCACCCATTCGGCTGGGAATTATGGCCTCCGGCAGCGGCAGCAATATGGCCGCGATCGCCCAGGCCATCGATTCTGGTGATCTAAATGCTCAAATCGCGGGGGTTATCTACAACAATCCCAGCGCCTTGGTAGCCAGGCGAGCTCAAGATCGCCAAATTGCCGCGACCCTATTAGATCATCGACAGTTCGACAGCCGGGCCGCGCTGGATCGAGCCATTATCACGGCCCTTAAAGATTACGCCGTAGACTGGGTGATTATGGCCGGGTGGATGCGGCGAGTAACTGAGGTATTGATTGACGCTTTTCCCCAGCGGATTTTAAATATTCACCCTAGTTTATTGCCCAGTTTTCCGGGGGTGCGGGCCGTGGAGCAGTCGCTGAACGCTGGCGTTAAAGTTACAGGCTGTACGGTTCACTATGTGGAGCTTGCGGTT
>JBCDFX010000183.1:0-7739 GCA_039177155.1 Cyanobacteria bacterium P01_H01_bin.119 | reverse complement strand
AATGGCTGAGATTGATTTACTGGGCGATCCGCTTGATGTGGAATCTTTGCAAACTATGCGGCAAATTTGCGCCCGACTTTAGGGCACATTATCAATTGGTTGCAGAAACCTTGAGCGTAACCGTCTCATACACATCGTTAGCTGAGCGGAGAGGACGCTTACCCTTGAGCGACAAGCGAAACCGCGTCTGCCCAGAAAATTTAGCTAGGGCTAAAGATGCAGCTACGGCACTATTTCAGTATCTAGTTAATGCCAGCCTCCAAGCGCCTTATCAGCTTTAGACGCAGGCTGTTATAAATAAAATCCGTGCAAAACCTATGACTCAGCCCGAGCTGGAGCTGGCGTCAAATTGAGGCGGGTTGCTGCGGGCTGCCCATATAAAAGATTAGTGAAAATCCGTTTTGGAGCGGTTGGATCAAACAGCAGTGCATTAAAGACGGTATACAGCAGGCTTTTCTCAAGTCTGCCGCTTTGTATCCACTGAAATAGATCAAAGTATTTTCGCGTAATATCAAACATTAGTGCGCCGTTCGGGCTCCAATCCGAGACTGCAATACCATTGTGAACCTCCTCTGGTAGCTCCATCGTAGATGGATAAAACGCCACGGAATTTTTCAGTTTTAGCTTGTTCCACCGGCGAATATCGTCAATGGTATAGCCAGGCTTGCCAAAGTCTATTTTGAAAAACTGCCTATCTTTTTGAACGCGCAGAAGCCGCCTGGTATATTTCTGCTGGGCTTCTGCTTGACTCTTGTAGTGCATAAAGTTAATTTCTACGCCAGAGAGAGTCGCAACCGGGTAGTCTTTTGCGGTTGTTTGAAAGATCAGGGGCTCTTGATGGCCATGATCAAAATTCTCAATATATTTTATATAGTCTGCGGGTTTAATCCAAAGACCAACGGTTGGTGTCAGATAAGGCAGGTTTAGGTAGCGATAAAAAACGCCGCCCCAGCAGTCGTCAGAAATAATTGTAAAGCTGTGCGAAACCAGCTTTTGCGCAACCTTTTTAGAGAGTTCTTGTCGGACATTTAGAATGGATTGCATCTTATAAAATTCGCGTAAAGTATTGTCTAAACCTAAATTTATTCGTAGGCGTCCCCTAAGCGAAGTCGTTGGCGAAGCCTTCCCGGAGAAAATAGGGACGCTTTGGCTGGGTTGTAGCTTCGACTCCGCTCAGCTAGCGATGTGTATGGGACGATTACACTTATTCGACGACTAGATTGCCATCAATGAAATGAATGTTTGTCGGCTTCGGTTAAAGCGCCATAGCAAAGCTTTGCGGCAGCAATTTACCGAAAGATTTAGATAAATTTAGAGTCAGATTGATTTTATATCAGCCGCTTCAGTGATATTAGGTGGGGCGATCAATCCAACTGGGGCTATATTTAAGGCTATCTATTTAATCTTTATTCTCTATGGTTACCAATCGAACTACCTGGGAGGTAACACTTATTTTCTCTGAAGACCAAACAGAAAGTTTTCCGAACAATACTGAAGATTTGAATTTTGAGATCTGTATTTTTGCTGGAGACTGATTCTGATCGTCTCTTCGGCGGCTATAGTCTGAATCTATGAACGGCTCACTAAATCTCTAAACCAGTCATCTTCGAGTAGAGAGTCGAAGGATTCTTCGGTTTTGGCGTCTTCTCGGTAGTCGGGATTGAGCCGGATGGCCTGCTGCAGGCTCTCAAGGGCTTCATCGCTCTCTCGCAGCAAGGCATGGCAGGCGGCTCGGTTGTAATAGGCTTTGGCGTAGTCTGGGTCAGCTTCGATCGCTTTATCAAAGCTGCGAATGGCTTCGCGATCGCGCCCCAATTTCATTAACACATAGCCCCGGTTGTCCCAGCCTTTTGGCGCGCTGGGGTTAAACCGGGTGGCTTTATCAAACGAGGCCAGAGCATCGTCAAATCGCTCTAGCTCAATGAGCGCTAGCCCTCGATTTAGCCAGGCCACGGCATCATTGGCCTGCACTTCTACCGCTCGATCAAAAGATTCAAAGGCGTCCTGGTGCTGCTGCAAAATGCCGTAGGCCACTCCCCGGTTTACCCAGGCTTCGTGGTACTCAGGGTTGATGGCCAGAGCCTGATCAAAGGCTTCGATGGCGGCTTCGCGCTGACGTAGACGGCTAAGGGCGAGTCCCTTGGCCAGCCAGATTTTTGCCGGCTCGGCAGTTAGCTCCGGGCTGCTTTCTGCCAGCTGAGCCAGCACCTGATCGAAGGCGGCAACGGCATCTTCGTAGCGTCGCAGCTCCCGCAGCAGCATGCCCCGCTGGTAGCTCGTTTCTGTATCGTTTGGCTCTAGTTCAACCACCTTATCTAGACTCGCTAGGGCCTCCTCAGGGCGGTTAAGCTGGCTCAGCACCTGGGCGCGATCGCGCCATACTGCGGCATTGTTGGGCCGAATATCTAGAGCGCCGTCATACTCTTTTAGGGCGGCTTCGTAGTTTTCCTGGGCTCGCTGCTCGCTGGCCCGTTGGATATAGTCTTCGACGGTAAGGAACAGCTCCGGGCGGTTGGTTTGTAGCCGGTCGATTTGTTGCGAAAATTCCTGGAGCTGCTGCTGGGCAGTGGACACAAAGGAGTCGGCGACAAACTGGGGGCTGACCTCGCCCAGATTGCGCATAATGTCGTCTTTTTGTCGCTGGGCTTCGGCCTGCAGAGCAGCAATACGATCGCTAAATTCAGCCCGCAGCCGGTCCACATTGCCCAGGGTGGTATCTTGCTGGCTGAGCAAGGCGCTCTGCATCTCTGTCAGCTGGTCGGCAAAGTCGGCCTCTAGCTGTTCTACGCGCTGCCGGGCGCTCTGCTGGCGATCGCTGGCCTCGGCTTCTAGTACGGAGAGCTGGTCGCCCAGTTTGGCATCAAAGGCGTTGAGCTTGTCGAGGACGCGATCGCGGCGGCTAAAGACGCCGTCGCGCACGTCGGCAAGCTGTTGGATAAAGCCCTCTTCAAGCTGGCGCAGGGCCTCGCTGGCGGCGGTTTCCTGATCGCCTAAACTGGCGCGAATTTGGTTAACCTGCGCGGTAAAGTCTGTTGCGGTTTGGTTGAGGTCATCGAACAGGGCCGACTTTTGGCTGTCGAGATCGCTGCGCAGGGTGTTGAGCTGGGTGGAGAGCTCGCTGGCGGTGGCCTGAAATGTCTCTAGGGTGCGCTGTTTCTCCCCGACGACTTCCTGCTGCAGAGCTTCAAACTGGTTGATAAAAGATTGCCCCTTCTGCCGCAGGGACTCTAGCAGATCGTACTTTTGCTCTTCTACCTCAGCCTGGAGACCCGTGAACTGGCTTAAAAACTCTTCGGCGGAGCGATCGAGATCGATCAAAATATTAGTTTTTCGGCTTTCAATATCCCCCTTAAAGCCGTCAAACTGGGCAAAAAAAGCTTCGGCAGAACGCGTGATTTCTGCCATAACCCGCGCTTTTTCGGCCTCCATGGCCTGTTTAAGAGCGTCAAACTGCTGGCGGAAGTCTTGATTGGCCTGCTCAATATTTTTAAGCGCCAGCTCTTTATGGCCAAAGGTGCTGGCCTGAATTTCATCTAGCTGGGCGCTGATATCCGTTTGCTGCTGCTGTAGAGACGCTACAGTTTCTTCGCGCTGACGCTCAATTTGGGCCTCGGCCTCAGTTTGCAGCCCGGTGAGGCGGGCAGGAAAGTCGGTTTTTAACGCTTCTAGCTCAGCCAGGATGCGATCGCGCTGAGCTAGGGCATCTTGGCCCAGCTGCTCTAGCCGCCGCTCAAAGCCCGCAGTGGAGGCCGAAACCCGGTCGGTCAGGGCTTGGTCTGCCTGGCGGCTGACCCCGTCTAGCACGTCGCGGGCCTTTTGGCTGGCGCTATTGATCTGGGCTAAACGGTCAGCAATTTGGGATTCGGCCTGCTGCAGGCTATCTAGGGCGCGATCGCGCTGCCGAGTGGTTCCCTGCTCCAGATCCGCCAGCTTATCTTGGGCGGTTGATTTGAGCTGGGTTAGCTCCCGGCCAAAGTCTGCCTCAGCGTGGGTCAGGGTTTGGCGTACGGTGGTAAGCTGAGCTTCCCAATCGCTCAGGGTTTGGGTCTTAAAAGCTGACAGTTCCTCTACAAGCTGGGTCAGGGTGCGGCGCTGCTCCCCCACATCGTGAGAAAAGCTGTCGGTCTGCTGGTCTAGCTCTTTAGAGAGCTGATCGGCAGTGCGCAAAATGCTGTCTAAATCTTGCCCCGCCGCCTGGATTTTGCCCTCCAAATCGGTCATTTCGTTGAGCTGGCCCCGCACCACCTCGGCCACCTCTCGCACCACCGACCGCCGCAGCAGCCACAGCATCACGACCCCAACCCCAAGCAGCACAATTAGGGTGCCTAACAGCACCACAAATAGGGTAGTGGCCCGGTTTAAGGCTGCATCTGCCGCCTGCTGCTGACGGGCTAGACTATCGGCGGTGCCAGATTCAGGATCAGAATCAGCACCAGACTGGGCCTGGGCGACCAGCGCAGGCGTAGCCTTTGAAGGAAAGCGTTGAGCGGCGATCGCCCCTAAATAACTTGCCGAATAACTTTTTGAATAGCTTGGGTAACCCAGCCACTCTCCAACGATAAGACCAGACAGCAAACAGGTTGAGGCCAATAAACGCGATCGCCGCCGCCCGGTCAAACCTGTTGAGGGTAAATTTGCTCGGCCCAGCCTGCCAGCTGCCCCCGCAGCGGAAGCATTATTGGCAGTAGGGTCTTTGCAAGAGCGATCGGTCATGACGCGCAGCCATTGGGGAATGAACTACGCATAGCATAGCTGACCCCCCCAGTGATTGAACGATTGAACCTATTGGCAAGCTTCTTAGGGATAGCTGCGGTGACCATCAGGATAAACCGTGGTGCGATCGCAGATGGCCCCGTTAACATCGGCTCGCTGCGCCCGAAACAGATTGCATCGGCTCAGCTGAGCCTCCGTCATTAGCGCATCCTGCAGATAGGCATAGGATAAATCTGCCCCGCGCAGATCCGCCCCGCGCAGATCCGTCCCGCGCAAATCCGCCCCCTGCAGATTGGCATCAACCAGGCTTGCCTTTGTCAGCTTGCTGTTGCTGAGATTTGCCCGAATCAAAACGGCCCGGTCAAAACACCCTTCGCGAGCATCAAGGCTGTACATGGTGGCTACGCTTAGCTCACTGCCTTGGAGCTGGGCCTGAAACAACACCGAATTACTTAAATTAATGTAAGACAGATAGGCTTTCTGAATCTGGGCTTGGGAAAAATCGCTGCCCCGCAGGTCTTGCTCAAACAAATCGACCCCGCGCAGATCCAGCCCTGTAAAGTTTCGTCTGCCAGATTGATACGCCGCCAACACTGCCGCCGTTGACAACTTTTCCATATGCTTCTAACTCCTAGCCCAAACATCCCACCGCCTGTGATTGCATCCATGGCGAGCCGCCTAGATTAACCCGTTGGCTCAATCCACCGGAAGCATCTCCACGGAGGAAAGACTGCGTAAACAAAGAATTACAAATATATAAAATTGAGTATGAATACTCACACTTAATAAAAGTTAAGATAAGAGCAGATCGGCTAGTTTGCCCGTGTTTTAAGTATTGTTTTAGTTTTTTGCTGCTGCGCTCAAGTCCGGCAAACCAAGTGTCCTCTTCTCCAGAGGAGGGAATATTGGGGAACCGACATAAATCCTATCAATCATATTTATCGGTCTCTGAATCCGCCTTCTAAAATGACACTGGGGCCATAATTTCTCAGGAAAAATAAACGGCCTCTCAGATTTGAATCCCGCTATGTTTCATGCCTGAACTGCACGTCTCCATTGCCCAGCACTATCACGAACGAACGAAATACACACCGGAAGGGCTTGCGCATCGGGGCGGTCTAGATATGGCCCAGCAGCCGCTGCCCTACAAAACCTACGGCGTGGGCACCCGGGTTGACCTGCAGCCCTATTTATCTGCCGATTTGTCCCGCGCTGCTGAAGACGCCGATGCTGAGGTGTGGTGGCGGCGATTGTCTAAGCTGCTGATCGACAGCTACGGTATTACCGCCCGGGTGGACGCCGGCGACCGCAGCTCAGTTTATCTGCGGGCTGCCCCCTCAGCAGGCGGACTGTATCCGGCTGAGCTGTACCTGATTTCGCGGGGAACCTCGCTGCTGCCGGCGGGCCTTTACAACTACCAGGTACGAACCCACAGCCTGCTGCGGTTTTGGAGTGACCATGTCTGGCAAAGCCTGCAAAAAGCCTGCTTTTGGCATCCTGCCCTAGAAAAGACCCAGCTTACGCTAGTGGTAACGGCAGTATTTCAGCGGTCGGCGTGGCGTTACGAAGACCGGGCCTATCGCCGAATTTTTCTGGATGGGGGGCATCTGCTGGGCAATTTGGCCCTAGCAGGGGCGCTGACGGACTACCGGCCCCATTTAATTGGCGGGTTTGCGGATAGTGCGCTAAATCAACTGCTTTACCTAGACGAGGCCAAAGAAGGCGCGATCGCGGTACTGGCCCTAGCCGACTTGCTTAAGGTGGATCAAAACCTAAGTCAGGGCTGTACGGCCCTGCCCAGCTCTACTCAGCTAGACTATCCTGCGATCGCCGATGGAGAGCTGCTGCCCTATCTGCACCAGGCCACCTGCATCGATCCATCGGTAGACTATTCTGGCCTGCAGAGCCGCCTTAAAACCACACCCAATCTGCATCAGCAGGCCAGGGCCGAAGATCAATACAATTTTCCTTTCGGGCTTAAAGTTGGTATGCAGGCCCCGCCCATCCACTGGGGGCACGGCCTGGAAGGATTAGATCAAACCCTGCTGCGCCGCCGATCCACTCGCCAGTACAGCGGTGCCACCATTGGCCTTAGCCAGCTTAAGCAGGTGCTGGGATTTGCCTATCGCCCCGAAGCTTACCGAGATCAGGGGATTGACGCTGATCCAGACTATTTTGATCTCAATCTGATTGAAACTTTTGTGGCCGTTTCTGGGGTGGCGGGCCTAGACGAAGGCTGCTATTACTATGCGCCCCACACCCAGGAGCTGCGCCAGGTGCGCTTTAAAAACTTTCGCCGGGAGCTGCACTATCTCTGTTTGCAGCAGTCGCTGGGGCGAGATGCAGCGGCGGTGGTGTTTCAAACGGCAGATCTAAAGCGGGCAGTAACGCGCTATGGCGATCGCGTCTATCGCTATCTGCATATGGATGCAGGACATTTGGGCCAGCGGCTAAATGTGGCAGCGGTGCAGCTGAGTTTGGGGGTTAGTGGTATTGCGGGCTTTTTTGATCATCAGGTGAATGAGGTGCTGGGGATTCCGGCGGAGGCGGCGGTGTTGTATATCACAACGATTGGGCAACCTGCCCGTTGAGATTAATTTCAGCTTGCTTAATCTTTAAACTTGCATTTGACTTCAATTTCAAAATTACCCTCGGCGGAGCCTTCAGTAAGGATCGGCAATCCAGCTTTGCCCGCGATCTTAATGCCAAATTTGAGGGTCATTTCTTCAACATCGGCAAAGGCGACTTTTTTGAATGCGCCGATGGCGTAGTAGGCGTAAGCCTGAATGGTGCCGTGAATATCTTTGAGTTTGGCCTTCATCTCGTCGCTGAGGCCGTAGGTTTCGTCGTCGTCATCGTCTGCAGGTTGGGGGGCTAGAGGAATATCGGTGGTCTCTTTAGATTCCACCAGAAATGTAAATTCGTTGCCCGCTTCGTCGGCGACAAGCAATCGCTGAATCTCGCTCATAGCTGCTCTCGATAGAAATAAAGTTGTCGGCTATCTTAAGGAAAACTATCCCAAAGTT
>JBCDFX010000182.1:0-7762 GCA_039177155.1 Cyanobacteria bacterium P01_H01_bin.119 | reverse complement strand
CTAGGGTCCCTGGTGATTGCGGATACTCAAACCCCCCAGGACAACCTAGAGGCCAGCCCCCAAGCGCTACAGCCCTGGACTGAGCCGTGGCAGATTCGGGCCTGGCTGATTGTGCCGCTGGTTTACCAAGAACGATTGCTGGGAATGGTTGAGCTGCATCAGTGCGGAGAGCCTCACCCCTGGAGCGACCACGATGTGGCTTTAGTAGAAGCGATCGCCACTCAGCTTGGCGTTGCCCTGATTCAGGCCGACGCCTACGCCAACCTCGAAGATCTCAATCAGCAGCTTGAGGCCCTGGAGCGCACCCGCAGCAACCTAATTGCCATCACGGGACACGAACTCCGTACCCCCCTCTCCACCATTCAAGTCTGCTTAGAAAGCCTGGCAACTGAGCCTGATATGCCAGTGGAACTGCAGCAGATCATGCTCACCTCAGCCTTAGAAGATGCTGAGCGGATGCGGAAACTGGTTCAAGATTTTTTGACCCTTTCCCGGCTCGAAAGTGGTCGTATCGAATGGACTCTGGAGTCTCTTTCCCTGCAGGAGTGTATTGATCTGGCCTTAAGCAGTATCCGGGCCAAACACTCAAACGGAGAAGTACCGACCCTCAAATCGTGCCTTGCCGCCCATATGCCCTTGGTAAGAGTAGATGGAGAGTGGCTAGTAGAAGTGCTCACCAAACTGCTCGATAACGCCTGCAAATTTACTCCAGCTACCGGCCAAATCACTCTATCTAGCCTTGTCCACAGCGGCGATCCACTTATGGTGGAAGTGATTATTGCCGATACTGGACGGGGCATTGAACCCAATCGACTCGAAACCGTCTTTGATCGGTTCTACCAAGAAGAGGGAGCCCTGCGGCGCACCACAGGCGGTACGGGGCTGGGCTTAGCAATTTCGCGGCAGATTATTACCGGACTGGGGGGTAAAATCTGGGCAACATCAGCCGGAAAAGATCAAGGCAGCGAGTTCCACTTTACGCTGCCCGCCGTTGAAGCATCTGTTCTCTCCCACGCTCAGACTAAACCGCCAGCAGTAAAGGCGGCTGCTGGGCAGCTCAGACAGACCGCTGCCGCCAAAAATCGGTAGCGCTTCAAACGGTCGCTGTTCAGGCATTAATAGCCCAAACGGTAACGGCCTAAAGCAATGTAACACTTCCTCAAAGAGCCGATATACAATAGGCTTGCGATGATACGATGCTTTACAAAAGGTTGAGAGATATTTTTTATGGCAGAAGAACTGACGGGTAAAACCCCTATTTTCGGCGGCAGCACTGGCGGTTTATTGACAGCTGCCCAAGTTGAAGAAAAGTACGCCATCACCTGGACCAGCCGTAAGGAGCAGGTGTTTGAGATGCCCACGGGCGGCGCAGCCGTTATGAACGAAGGCGACAACTTGCTCTATCTGGCTCGCAAAGAGCAATGTTTGGCCTTAGGCACTCAATTGCGTACCAAGTTCAAGCCGAAAATTGACAACTATAAAATTTATCGGATTTATCCCAGCGGCGAAATGCAGTATCTTCACCCTGCTGACGGCGTCTTCCCTGAAAAGGTAAATGAAGGCCGTGAATACAACGGTAAGAAAGATCGCAAAATTGGCGACAATCCAAACCCGGCAACGATAAAGTTCGGTGGTAAGAGAACTTTTGAAGTTTAGGCGTAAGATCTGAACGCGAAATCTCGGCCAAACTCAGGGCATGTCATCGCTTAGTGCATGTCATCAATTAGTGTTAGAAGCCTAACGCGGCAAGCCGTAACATGTCCGACCATTTTTATTGACTAGAGGCTGTAACAGCTATTTCTAAAGGCTTTGACGTTTAGATGATGGCAGCCCCTAGAATTAGAATTTGTCACCCGAACGGGCGGTAGCGGCGTACAGTCGCTGCCGCTTTGTTGTTTTCAAATTAATTGATTCACCTTAATTGATTCACCACGGTTATGATTTTTCCAGCCTTTGCCCAGTTCAAAACCCTTGCCCGGCAGGGTAATTTTGTTCCCATCTACCAGGAGTGGGTGGCTGATTTAGATACTCCGGTGTCGGCATGGTACAAGGTGTGTGCCGGTCAGCCGTACAGCTTTTTATTGGAGTCTGTAGAAGGGGGCGAAACCCTGGCTCGCTACAGCTTTTTGGGGTGTGATCCGCTCTGGGTTTTAGAAACGCGCCGTGACCGCACAACCCAAACCCATCGAGACGGCAGCATACAGACATTTGAGGGCGATCCGTTTCAAATTTTGGCCGACTGTATTGCCCCCTATGCCCCGGTTAAGCTAGCTGAGCTGCCCCCAGGCATTGGCGGTCTGTTTGGGTTTTGGGGCTATGAGTTAATTCAATGGATTGAACCCTCTGTGCCCATTTATCCGGCAAAGGCTGAAGATCTGCCGGACGGGCTGTGGATGCAGGTGGATAATCTGCTGATCTTTGATCAGGTGAAGCGCAAAATTTGGGCGATCGCCTATGCGGATCTACGTCAGCATTCTGGTGATTTGGAAACGGCCTATCAACAAGCCTGCGATCGCGTCACCCACCTGGTGAGCAAACTCCAGCACCCCATCTCTCGTGGTGATGCCGTCCTGGGTTGGACCTCTCCAGATAGCCCTAACCGAGGCGCTCCATTACCCTACACCAGCAACCGCAGCAAGGCCGAGTTCTGCGCCAGCGTTGAAGCGGCTAAGCGGCATATCCAAGCGGGAGATATTTTCCAGACGGTTATTTCCCAGCGGTTGACTACGCCCTACCGGGGCGATCCGTTTAACTTATATCGCTCCTTGAGACTGGTAAATCCGTCGCCCTATATGGCCTATTTTCAGTTTAATCAGTGGCAAATTATTGGCTCTAGCCCGGAGGTTATGGTTAAAGCGACTCGCAGTGATACCGCCGATGGTCCGCTCAGGGCCCTGGTTAGACCCATTGCAGGAACTCGCCCCCGGGGTAAAACCGCTGCCGAAGACGATGCCCTCGCCGCCGATTTGCTTCAAGATCCAAAGGAAATTGCTGAACATGTCATGCTAATTGACCTGGGCCGTAACGACTTGGGCCGCGTTTGTGTAAGCGGCAGCGTTACGGTTGATCAGCTGATGGTAATTGAGCGCTACTCTCACGTGATGCATATCGTCAGTAATGTAGTGGGCGAGCTAGATCCCCAGAAAACGGCGTGGGATTTGCTTAAGGCATGCTTCCCGGCCGGAACGGTAAGTGGGGCACCCAAAATTCGAGCCATGCAGATTATTTATGAGCTAGAGCCAGACCGCCGCGGCCCTTACTCAGGTGTTTACGGCTACTACGACTTTGAAGGGCAGTTAAATTCAGCAATTACCATCCGCACCATGATTGTGCAATCCCAGGCTGACGGCAGCGCCCATGTCCATGTCCAGGCAGGGGCAGGGCTAGTAGCCGATTCTATCCCAGAGCGGGAGTACGAAGAGACCCTCAACAAGGCGCGGGGAATGCTGGAAGCCATTCGTTGCCTGCAGTCAGATGTCTAGCTTGATGGCTGAAAGGCGCTAAGCTGAACCGCTTCAGGCCCAACAGTAAGAATATCAGCCTCGTAGGGAATAACGCCAATTTGCTCACTGCCCAAACACTGGGCGGCCGCCCGCGATAAATCGAGGGAGCGATCGCCAATATAGGGGCCACGGTCGTTAACGCGCACAACCACTGTGCGCTGGTTCAGTTGATTGGTCACCTTGAGATAGGTGCCGAGGGGAAGGCTAGGATGGGCTGCAGTCAACGCGTTTTGATCAAAAATTTCGCCATTGGCTGTTTTTCGCCCGTGGAAATAAGGGCCATACCAAGAAGCCGTACCCGAGATGCGATCGCCTGTGGCTTCAAATCCATGCAGCGTCATCTGTAGTTGGCCAGCATCTAGGGGGGCCGTGCCCAGGGCCTGCCGCAGTCCGTTAGCCCAGGCAATAGCCAGCCAGGTACCATCAATCAACTGTCCAGCGCCAGCGGAGGAAGCCACAAACAGCGTCTCTTCCGCCCATCTCACCGCTGGTAAACCATTTACTATGGCGGGCTGAATCTGGTCAGGCTCAAGGCGATCGTCTTTTAGGCTGGCCTTAAGCTTGGCGGTCATCTGAGTGGCCATATCCAAATTGGGCAGAACGCCAATGGGCAGCGATCGGACCCAAATTTCATAAGCTTGCCCTGGCTCATTCGGTGGCTTATTCTCCGGTCCATTGTCAACCGTCACGGCAGCCCATTCCGGAGGCGGCAACCCGATGCACTGTCTGGCATAGCGCTGATCATCAATCAGCCCCAGGTCTTTAGGCTGGGGCCAAAGGGCTAAAGTTTCTAAGGGCCTTAGCCCGACCTCAGACTGACTTGAGACAACCGGCTGACCCGCAAAGCTGCTAATTTCAAAATCGTTCTTCAAGCTATTTGAAGGCTGATTGGACAGCATTAGGGACGGGCCTGGCTGCCGCGATTGGGACAGCACGATAGCTCCCAGTCCATTAATCAGATGCGCTGCAAGCTGATGGGCAGAAGGCTCCTGAGCTCTAAACCCAGACCAGTCAACCAAATCACTCAAAGACCCTAACCAGGGCTGCATCCGGCGAGAGGCGGCTGCCATATTGAAGCTTGTCTCAGCAGCAGACTGCACGACTGGGGCCGTAGATTTGGCCCTGCCCAATTTAGCACCCATTGATTTGGCCCCATTGATCGGGGCGATTTGGGGAGATTCTGTGGTAGAAGCAGTACCGGGGCGATCGCTGGAACTATCAGCACCAGTGACCATCAGGAATCCTATAAATCCAAGAATGTTAACTAGCATATAAACGGTTTAGAGACCCTGTTCCATCAGTCCAAGTTTTGTATCCAAAAAAACATTTTTTATCAGACTCAACAGTATACACATAGGACTGAAACTATGGGATCGGTATAGACATCCATCTCAGACGTTCTTTTAAACATCCTTGGCGACAAGGACTGATCCCAAAATCCTCCATAATGTAATCTACAATACAATTTATAGACTCTATCAAAGGATGGGAGTCTGAAGAGATAGCAGTGCAAGTCTGGTTGGGATCAAACTGCGGCCAGATTGCTGGTGGAATCAGCGCTCTAAAGCTTTGGTGATATGAGCACTCTGGCCAGCGCTATAGATTAGGACGGATGGAAAATTTGAATCATGGAACTTTGGCCATCCAGTCAATTTTCTGCTAAGCCACCGCCGCAGACTCCGTCACCTCAAGCCTTTGCAGCTCTAAAAGATGGCTTAAACGAGCATCTCAGCAGCTTGGTGGGCGATCGCAATCCAGATTTTGCGCCCCTAAAACACCGCATTGTCCAGGACTATATCCAGCAAAATTTTGCGCGGCACGGCTCGGTTACCCGCCACAGCTTTGATCATCAGGGCCGTCTGCACCACAACTGGATTTTAGATTTACCTGCCGCGCTCTCCAGGGAGGCTGCGCCTCAGAAAAGCTCTGCTCCGCCCATTCTGCTGGGAGCCCATTACGATACCGTACCGAGTTCTCCCGGTGCCGATGACAATGCTACTGGGGTTGCGGTGTTGCTGATGCTGGCAGAACAATTGGCGGCCTGTCCGGGGCGATCGCCGTTTAGACTGATTGCCTTCGATTTAGAAGAATACGGTCTGGTGGGCAGCGCGGCCTACGTGCGAGACCATCCCCGACACCATCATCCGCTGCGTCTGATGGTGTCTTTAGAAATGCTGGGATATTTTAATCAGCGGGCCAATTCTCAACGCTACCCTCCCGGACTGAAATATCTGTATCCCAGCCAAGGCGATTTTTTGGGACTAATCGGCAACTTGCAAACGCTTCCCGATCTGCTGCGGCTAAAGCGCCACATTCAACGGGCCGGTAGCCCCTGTCAATGGCTGCCAGTAATTAACCGAGGACGGGGAATTGATGATACCCGGCGCAGCGACCACGCCCCTTTTTGGGACGCGGGATACAATGCAATTTTGGCAACGGATACGGCCAATCTGCGCAACCCCCACTATCACAAAGCCAGCGATCGCTTAGAAACCCTCAACCTAACCCGGCTGGCGCAACTGTGCTGGGGGCTTTTTGTTGGGCTATGGCATTTGTAAATAACACCCGTAGCGCTACCCTGGGGGCTGTCATCATTTAGTGGTCAAGTCTTTATGCGGAGGTGTTTCAACCCCTAGTTTGTGATGCGGAACGGGCGCGGCAATGCTTATAGCGGAAACAGTCTGGTTTTAATTGATGACGCGCTCTAAGCCAGACTATCGAGGCTGAGGGGCACCATCTCCCCAGTGACCGTCCAGCCCAGCAGCATTTTGGACTGTGGGGCAATAACGGTGCCCGTCAGCGCGCAGTGTTCTTCTCGTTGGGCGATCGCTTCTACGCTGGCCCGAATCTCTTGGAGGCGCACCTGAGGCTGAAGATCGTCTGACTTTTGCTGCACGTAGAGCCATAGCACATCGCGAATCAGCGCCTGATACCCCCGATTGCCCGCGATCGCCTTAAGCCGTTCCTTTAAATCACGCTCCAGGCGAATGCTGGTGACTTCCATTTCAGTGGTTGACGTTCGGGGCAGGGTTTGCATGGATTGGCACACCTCCAAAAGGTTAAACAGTTGCAACACGCGTTACAAGAAATTTAATTCCAGTGTAGACATTCTTGTAACATGCGTGTAGCATAGCAGCAGTTAGAGGAATTGTTTAGTTCCGGTCCGTCTTTTTATCCAAGCTTTTTCCTGCGCTCTGCGGAAGGCTCTAACCATGCTTAAGTCTGGATTGTTCACCCGTTTATCGCTACATTGCATTGCCCAAGGCGGCGATCGCATCGGGGTGACTTTCTTGAGCCATGTGACTGGCTTAGAGAGCGTGACTGGCTTAACCCTTATTTTGGCGCGCCGCAGTGTAGCTATCTCTAAAGCCCTGCCCCGGTTTAATTGGGTAAGAGCGAGGATACGCAGCGCGATCGCAGCAGCGGCAAAGCCAATTATTTTCGGAATTTCACTGCATACGGGCGAGTCCACTCGGATGGATTGCCCTTTACGAAGCGGGCCTGTGGGGTGCCTATCCCCCACTTGACCTTGGTCTAAACCTGTTTTTGAAGGTTCTGACTCCCGCTTCTACGCAAGGCGGGGGTTTTTGAGCGTTCACTGGGCCTATGCTGTGGGCTTGAATGCTGCCGCCAACGGTTTACGGATTTGGCCTTTCTCCCCTTCAGCACTATGTTGAAACTGACCTACACCGAAAGCGGCCTCCGCATGGAGCGGCTTGACCAAAGTGTGGAAGCCTTTATTGCCCAGCGAGTCTTGCTGGGGCTACGGACGGGTACCTCTGTCACGGCTCAGCCCAGTACAGCGTCATTCTTGCTAGTCACTCGCTTACCTGAGATGGTGGAACTAAGCGCGATCGCAACTCGCTGCGAACATCGCAGATTAAGCCTATCTGTCGGCGATGCCACCTTTACAGAGGTTTGTTTGGCCGGCTGCTGGCTCACCAATAGCGGAAATCTTACGGATTCCCGAACCGTCAGCCGCCAGCCGGTAGAAGGGCTGCTAGTTGCTGAACTATCGCCCATGCTTGAGCGACTGCTGATCAGGCTTTGGCAATCGTCGAATCAGCTCTTGCAGAGACAATCGGTTAACTTTCATCAAGCTTCGTAATCGGTTATCGCTATAGCTTGACAAATATTTGACAAGACTGCTATCGGTTACACTAGAGTTCAAATGCTATTTACTTACACGATTTATGAGCACGACCTTAGTTAGTTTAATCACGCAGACTCTGGCAACATTTTTCCAGATTTATTTCGTG
>JBCDFX010000181.1:0-7779 GCA_039177155.1 Cyanobacteria bacterium P01_H01_bin.119 | reverse complement strand
CTGGGCTAGAGCGAGCTGTGGTTTATCTGGTGGGATCGAGCGTTATGATTGCCAGCGTTTTTCCCATTATTTTGAAAGGGGCAGGACTCAGGGCCGGGGCGCGATTCACCCTGCGTCTGCCGGTCTTTTGGGCGGCGATGACGGGGCTGGGATGGCGACTCGTTAACCTGCCGCTGCCGGAAACGGTCGATCGGGGGCTAACGCTGCTAGGCAATGGGGCAATTCCGCTGGCGCTGTTAACCCTGGGCATTCAGCTTTCCCAGACCAAGTTTGTGTTTGGTCGCTTTGAGCTGGTTTGTGCCACTATCCGGCTGATTGTATCGCCGCTAATGGTCTACGGCCTGGGTCACGCCCTAACTTTGGAAAGTCTAGATTTGCAGGTGGTTATGCTGCAGGCGGCAATGCCAACGGCGGTAAATTCTTTAATTTGGGTAACTGAGCTGGGGGGCAATCCGGTGCGGGTTGCGCGCACCATTATCCTATCGACGCTGCTCAGCTTTATTACCTTACCAGGAGTTCTGTGGCTTAGTGGCCAGTAGCTGGTAATCCTCACTTTCACGAACGCTGCAATTTCGGCTTAATAAAAATAGTTGGGGCCTGATGCCTTATTTAATTCTCATACTTATATCTGTGGCCTTTTATTTATGGACGCGCCTGAAGATCTTCAAACCGCCGCTAATGCTTCTACTGTAGTGCCACAGTTGGGACAGCGGCCGTCTACAATCGCGCGGGTCGGCGTGATTGGCGGCGGTCAACTGGCGTGGATGATGGCACCAGCAGCCAAAAAGCTAAATTTAGAGCTGGTTGTGCAAACGCCTAGGGCTAGCGATCCGGCAGCGGCGATCGCCTCTCGAACCATTTTGGCTCCCCTGACGGATGCCGGCGCTACGGCCAAGCTGAGCCAGTACTGCGATGTCATCACCTTTGAAAATGAGTTTGTCGATTTAGCCGCGCTGCAACGGCTGCAAACAGAGCAGCAGGTTACGTTTTATCCGCCGCTAAATGCCCTGACCCCGCTGTTAGATAAGGCGACTCAGCGCGCCTACTGCCAGAGCATTGGTTTACCGACTCCAAAATTTATTGCCCTGGATCAATCCAGCCTGAGTCAGATTGGCCTGGAGCAGATTAGCCCGGAGCAGATTAGCCCGGAGCACAGCAATCTAGAGCAGCCTATGCAGTCACATAAGCAGGTAATTGAAGCTGCGATCGCTAAGCTTGGGCTACCCATCGTGCTTAAGACCTGCCGCCACGGATACGACGGTCAGGGCACCTATATCTTGCCCAACGCAGCAGCGGTCGAAGCCACCTGGCAAGACCTCAATTTCTTACCTATCCTGCTGGAAGAATTTATCTCCTTTGACCGAGAGCTGGCCGTAATGGTAGCCCGTTCCCAGTCTGGCGAAGTTGCCACCTACCCCATCGTAGAGACGCAGCAGGTCAATCAGGTATGCCGACGGGTCAATGCCCCGGCCAATATTACTGATGGCCTTGTCCGCACTATTGAGACAATGGCGCGATCGCTGATGGAGAGCCTGGGTGCCGTCGGCGTTTTTGGCATTGAGCTATTTCTGACGCCAGATGAGCAGGTTTTAATCAATGAAATCGCGCCGCGCACCCACAACTCAGGTCACTACAGCCTCGATGCCTGCCTAACCTCTCAGTTTGAGCAGCAGCTCCGGGCGGTTAGCGGCCTGCCCCTGGGTGAAACTGCTCTTACCTGTCGCCGCGCCGTGATGGTAAACCTGCTGGGTTACGAAGACTCTACCAGCGACTATCTTGATAAGCGTCGCCAACTGGCTAAACTGCCCAATAGTCATCTCTACTGGTACGGCAAAACCCATGCCCACCCTGAGCGTAAGCTGGGTCATGTGACTGTGCGGCTGGGCGTTGGCAACCGAGCTGACCCCTGGACGGCCCGCGACGTGATTACCCGAGTCGAGTCTCTCTGGTATGGCTAAGGGGCTTAATCTGATCTAATCGGGCAGATCAAAGCATTCAACCGGGCGGCTGGAGAGTCGATTAACCGCCTCGTAGGCCCAATCCGTAGGATAAACATCAGAAAATGCTGAGGCAAACTGGCCTGGCGGACAGCTAATTGGGCCTTGCCCCACCGTAGGAGCAGACTGCTCTAGCTGTACTGACTCTGAAGATGGGGGTTCAGCTGATTGGGGTTCAGCCCTTTCGATGGATGGGCGGGCTGCATCAGCTCCCTTAGAGATAGACGCCGGATCAATGGGCTCTGGCGCAATCGCCATCATCATCACTGAGGCCATTAAGAAATCCATTGCCGATATACTCCCTCGCTGCAACTCTCCGCGTTGCTTTAGTCTAGCGTAGCCGTCGTGTGACCAAAGATCAGCTTTAGCCTACCGATGTGCAGTGGCTAATCTTTATCTAAGGTACAATCAGCTCCTCAATCGTTGAGAGTCTGACCCATGTCTATCACAGTGGCAATGATTGCCCACGACACCAAGAAAGATGACATGGTGTCCCTAGCCCGCCGCTATCGGGACGTGCTAGCCCGCTACGATTTGGTGGCAACCGGAACCACAGGCGATCGCATTCATCAGGAGACCGGGCTGACGGTCGAGCGGATGCTCTCTGGCTCAATGGGAGGCGATATTCAGGTTGCCGCCCGCGTGATCGATCGCCAAATGCTTGCCGTCATTTTTTTAAATGATTCAATTAACGTCAAGCCGCAGGAGCCCGATATTCAGGCCCTGCTGCGGATTTGCGATGTTCATAATGTTCCTTTGGCTACAAATCTGGCCACAGCAGAGCTGCTGCTCAAGCAGTTTGCCCGAGAGCGTATTGCCCACTTAATTTTTAATCCGGTGTCCGGTCAGGGGGATGCTCAGCAGCAGATTCTTCAGATTCGCAGGCTATTAGAGCCGCGGATGCACCTAGCCGTCAAGCTTACAACCTTAGAAGTGGGCGCCCGAGAACTGGCAGAAGACGCGATCGCAGCCGGAGCCGATCTGCTGATTGCCTCAGGGGGAGACGGCACGGTTTCCGCCGTAGCGGGCGTAGCGGTAGAAACCGACATTCCCATGGCGGTGATTCCGAGGGGAACCGCCAATGCCTTCGCCTCTGCCCTGGGCATTCCAATGGATCTGCAGCGGGCCTGTGAGGTTATCCTGGCGGGCATTACCGCCAAAATTGATGTGGCTCGCTGCAACGGTCAGCCCATGGTTTTGCTGGCCGGCATCGGCTACGAAGCCGCCATAGTCGAAAAAGCCGATCGAGAGCTCAAACGCCGCTTTGGGCCTTTGGCCTATATTTTTTCTGGGATTCAACAGCTCAATGAGCAGGAGATGTTTCAAACTCAGCTTGAGATCGACGGCGAAATTCGCGAGTTTGAGGCCGGAGCCGTCACCATCGCCAATGTCGCGCCCCCTACCTCGGTGCTGGCCCAGGGATTTGGCCGGGTGATTGCCAATGACGGGCTGCTAGATGTCACCGTTACCACCGCCGAAAATATGCTGCAGGGGGTCAATACCATGCTGAGCCTATTCGGCTCCGCCCTGATTCAGCGGGCACCAGAGCGAGAGGGCATGGTGGCTATCAGAGCGGCCCGGCTCCAGGTGAATACAGAGCCGCCCCAAAAAGTGGTGCTCGACGGTGAAATTATCGGCACCACTCCCGTCGAGTTTGACTGTCTGGCCAGCGGATTAACGGTGCTGCTGCCCCAAGTCCCCGTGGAGCAGGTGGCTCCAAGTCAATCTCAGCAGAACGATACAGCGGACTGATAGCGCTTATGGCTCTTGGGCAACCTGTTTTTGATTGAAGTAGGCTTCTATCACCTGCCGGGTTAGGGGCCCTGCCGTTGAGCCGCCGCCGCCGCCGGAGTGCTCCCCAAAGGAGAGTACAATAATCTCTGGATTATCGGTTGGGCCAAACGCGCCAAACCAGGTGTGGTTTTCGTAAGGGTCGGCTTCTGCGGTGCCGCTCTTGCCAGAAATCGGCGGCAGGGTAGCGATATTGACCACCGTCCCCGTACCCCCCGTCACAACCTGACGCAGCCCCTGCTCCAGAATGCGAATGGTTTCATCGCTCATGCCGATATCTTCTTTGGGCGGCGGCGCGCCGGTGTCATCTTTCAGAATATGGGGGGTTACTTTGTAGCCGCCGTTGGCCGCGATCGCAAACATCACGGTCACCTGCAGGGGAGTTCCCAGCATATAGCCCTGGCCGATGGACATATTAATGGTGTCCCCCTGGTACCAGATATCGTCTAGGGCTTCTTTTTTCCAGGCGTGGTCGGGCACCAGCCCTTCGCTCTCTTCAGGGGCTAGTTCAAACCCAGTTTTGCTGCCAAACCCGTAGCGCCGGGTCCACTCAATCAGAGGCGCCTCGCCCATTCTCATCGCCACCTGGTAAAAGAAGGTATCACTACTCCAGGCCATCGCACCGGGAAAACTCAGGGGGCCAAAGCCTGCTTTATTCCAGTCCCAAAACAAGATGCCCCCAGCCTGCACATAGGGATAGGTTGCCAGCACCGTTGAGGGTGAAAAAGTGCCGGATTCGATGGCGGCAGTGGTAGTAACAATTTTAAAGGTGCTAGCGGGGGGATAGGCCCGCAGGGCTCGGTTGAGAAACGGGTGAGTGCGCCCCTGGAGCTGTTGCCACTGCTCGTCGGTAATCTGGGTGGAAAATATATTGGGATCAAAGGTGGGACGACTCACCATCGCCAAAATAGCGCCGTCTCGGGGGTCCATGGCAATAATGGCTCCGGTGCGATCGCCGAGGGCCGCTTCAGCAACCTTTTGCAGCTCCAAATCCAGGGTTAGCTGCACATCTTGACCGGATTCAGAGGGTTTTTGGCCCAGAATTCGTACCACCCGGCCAGCGCTATCGACCTCAACCTGTTGCCCTCCCCAGACCCCGCGCAGTTGGGGCTCAAAGGCCGACTCTGCCCCCATTTGGCCAATAATATCTCCCAAACGATAGCCGTCTTCCAGCTTGCTCTGGAGTTCTTCGTCGTTCATCTCCCCCGTGTAGCCCAGAACATGGGCCGCCAAATCGCCGTTGGGGTAGTTGCGAACGGCTTCAGCCTCTACCCTGACCCCGGCCAGTTGATCGCTGTATTCGGCTAGGGCAACAACCTGGGCGGGGCTAATGCCCCGAGCAATGGGAACAGACTGGGTCGATTCATAGCCGGCCTGCTCTAGGCGAGCGTGGAGATCGGCCTCAGGAATATCTAAAATTTCAGACAGTTTTTGGACCACGGCATCCCGCTCTTCTTCTGGCAGGGCAATGGGCCAGATAGAGACGGCGTGGGAGAGGCGACTGCCCGCTAAAATCTGACCGTTGCGATCGTAAATAGTGCCGCGAGCCGGGCGTTTAGGCAGCAGCAAGATTCGGTTATTGTCGGCCAGCTCTCGGTTGCGCGGCCCCTGAACCAGCTGCAGATAGGCCAGCCGACTGCCGATGCCGCCCAGCAAAAACAAACTGATCAATAGCATGATGATGACGGACTGATAGTGCCGGCCCACCGTGCGAGTCGATTTTTTAGCTCGGCTAGACGTTGAGGGAAAAGAAGTAATCAAGGCCATAGCGTCGATAACAGCGTTCTGGAGACAGAGATGGTTTATCAGGAGACGTAAAGGCGCGTCATTAGTTTAACGTTTCAGTTGCGATCGCTGGTTATCCGCATCAACCCAATTAACCCCATTTGGTGGCATGGTTAAAGAGCAACCGCGATCGCAGGCAGCCCTATGACTGATTTAGAGCCGACTGATTTAGAGGCGTCTTCCCAACGAGCAGAATCTACTGCCAAAACGACAACTTCCGTGCCGCCTTGGCGGTGCTTTTTAGGATCGGCGGTGGCGGGTACCCTGTCGCTGCTGGCCTATAGGCTTACCAGCGCGATCGCGCTTACCTTTGCCAATAAGCCCCTGACCACCGACAACGCCACCGCCCAAAATATTGGCGCGGCGGTGCGCACCCTAGTTGTGGGCATTGTGGCGCTCGGCGCGGGAATTTTTGGAATTGCCGCCCTGGGGCTAGGCGCTCTCGGCCTTCAGCTCATCTTCAGAAAGCTCAAGGGTGCAACCCAGGCCAACCTAGATACTCAGCCCTAGGGGCTGTCATCATTTAGCGGTCAAGTCTTTATGCGGAAGGTGTTTCAGCCCCTAGTTTGTTATGCGGGGCGGGCGCGGTAATGCTTATACCAGAAATAGTCTGGTTTTAATTGATGACGCGCTCTAAGCCTGAGCCGCCTTGTACGCAGCCCAGCCACCGTAGCTGGAGATATCGGGCCAGCCCTGCTCGTCAATTAAATTTTTGGGATAAAGAAACGCGATCGCACTGCCGCCGCCCGCCAGCTCTACTGTATCGGGATACATATGGGGCGGCTCGTTTGCCTTGAGATGCTCATATTGAGCCGCACTCATCTGATAAAGCTCACCCGGAATAGAAATACCGTTTTCTGGCGCAAAATAAATACCCGGATGCCACCCATCTTTGACCGCGTGCAGACGGTACCTGGGCGCTGTTTGGGCCACGCCCAAGAATGTTGCATCCTGAAGATTTTGATGGTCGGGCTGCCCTCTCAGGGCCGAGCCACAGATAAAAATAACGGTTCCGGTGTCATCAGTTCCAGCCATGGCAGAAGCGCAATAAATAGCACCGATATTGTATAGTGCTGGCCCCATTGCTTACAGGTCTCGCGATAGCCTTAGCCGGCGCCTTGACCAGACTGCTCATGGCACCCGGTATCGCTGGAATGATCGATATAACAACAGCCTGACTCACAACTCGTCCGACCCTTTCGGCGGATTGCGATGCGAGTTGGCCTACGCCGTGACTCCAGAATCTGTTGAAGACCCAAGGTCTGTATCCAAAAACCACTCATAACCCGCCCGGAGTTTTGCCTTACCGTTAGTCTCCACAATCGATCCGTGGCCTGGAATCACCCGATCAAATGGCCACTTCAAGACGCGCCGAATTGAAGTTTCTACAGCGGCTTTATCGCGACTGCCCCATTTCTCTAGCCAGGACGGCTGTAGCTTTGCATAGCTTCCCGAAATCTGCGCAAAGAGACGAATCCCAGGGCTGCTGGTGGCATCAAAATTAAAGGCAGTGTCGGTTAAAATCAGGCTGCTGCTGGGGCGATGAAAGAAGACCGTTTCTTGAATCAGTCGGATTCCCTGGGGTATGACCGTGGCAAAGCCTTCAACGGGCAGATAGTCCAACACCCCCTCAAAGGTGCCAGGTTGGGTAAAGAGGGCGTCTATCCGCAGGCCAGGCCGTTTATCGGAGAGCCCAACGACGCCCCAGGCTGCTGCATCCGGATAAAGGCGTTGGGCCTTTCCCAGAGATAGATGGTGGAACAAGTTGGGAGCGATAATATGCCCTACCGAGCCAAACCGATCGAGGGCTGGGCGATCGCTCTCGGTTAGCTCAATTGGTGAAATCAGCACCAGCTTGCCGCTTGGCAAGCGAATCACGCTCATTCGGCTGCCCACTTCTAACCCCAGGAACCGCAGCGGTTGAGCCGCAACCCATAGATCAGAGGCAATTGGAATCAAGTCCATCGCACTACATCTTTGTGGAGCTCTATGTTACTTCCTACCCTTGAAACTGAACGATTGCAACTGCGGGCCTGGCAGCCTGAGCAAGACGCGGTTCAAGCCCTAGCCATCTATGGCGATCGCCGCGTAACCGACTGGATCGGCGACAAAACCACTGCTCAAAGTATGGCTCAGGTGCGCGATCGCCTGCAGCGCTACTGCGATCGCAGCGAACAAGCCGCAGACGGCAGCGGAGTCTGGGCAG
>JBCDFX010000180.1:0-7815 GCA_039177155.1 Cyanobacteria bacterium P01_H01_bin.119 | reverse complement strand
CGCTTTGATGCACAAGCTCATTCGGGTGATCTATGGCATTCTCAAGTCCAGGCAACCGTTCGACCCGGACAAACTACTGACACGCAGTACTTGACGCGCCAAAATCAACACAGTATCTAGGTGCCGTAAGCAATTGGAGCAGCACCATATACTTTTAATCCACCAGTCGCACAAACTTTTTCTTGCCGACCTGGAGCACTTTGTTAACCAGGATATCCGCGCTGTCGAAGGTTATATTGACATCGGCAACGCGATCGCCCTCTAGCTTTACCGCGCCGCCCTCAATCTGTCGGCGGGCATCACTGCTGCTTTTGCACAGCCCTGCAGCGTTAAGAACATAGAACAGCTTGGCCGGAAAATCTACCTCAGCCAGAGAGAACTCAGGTACCCCCTCTGCGCCGGCGGTTTGCCCCTGAGTCAAGGTTAGCGCCGCCTGCTGGGCCTGCTGGGCGGCGGCAGCGCCATGGAACTGCTGAGTCACTTCCATCGCCAGACGCTTTTGGCGATCGCGGGGGTTTTCCGGCAGCGTTTCCAAATCCACTTTAGTGAGCAAATTAAAATAGTCGCCAATCAGATTATCGGGCACCTTCTCCAGCTTGGAGTACATTGAGAGCGGATCTTCCATTAGGCCCACATAGTTATCCAAAGACTTAGACATCTTTTGGTGACCATCAGTGCCCAGCAGCAGCGGCATCAACAGGCCAAACTGAGGCTTATGGCCAAAATGACGCAGCAAATCGCGGCCCACAGCGATATTAAATTTTTGATCGGTGCCGCCCAGCTCCACATCTGCCTGCACCGCTACCGAGTCAAACCCCTGCATCAGCGGGTAAAGAAATTCGTGGAGATAAATTGGATTGCCCTGATCATAGCGCTGGGAAAATCCTTCTTTTGCAAGCATTTGCCCCACAGTCATGGTGGAGAGAAGCTCCAAAATTTTGCTCAAATCTAGCGTTGAGAGCCACTCGGAGTTGTAGCGCACCTCTAAACGACCGGGCGTGTCAAAGTCCAAAATCGGACGCACCTGCTCTAGGTAGGTCTGGGCATTCGCCCGCACATCAGCTTCTGTAAGCTGCTTGCGCACCTCTGACTTACCCTCCGGATCACCAATGCGGGCCGTAAAGTCGCCAATAATTAGCACTGCCGTGTGCCCCGCATCCTGAAAATCCCGCAGCTTACGCACCGGAATACTGTGGCCTAGGTGAATCTCTGCCCCAGTTGCATCGATGCCAAGCTTGACTCTTAGGGGGCGATCGCTCGTCTGTAGCCGCCGCACCAAATTTTCATCGGGATCTGCCGAGTCACTTTGATTAGGAAAAACTTCGTTCACCCCCCGGTAGATCCACTGCAGATCAGCGGGAACAGGGTTAGAGCTGGCTGATAAGGAAAAACCCAAGGCTGACATAGGTAAAGGGTTGAACAGAATACACTGCGGGAGCCACTTTCAATGGTACGGAATTAGCGCAGCAGGAGCAAAGCGTTTAGCCACTTTGAGCTAGGGCGTAAGCCTTGCCCTTGCAGACTGGCCCTGCTATGGGTGGCAAGAAAGTCAAGCGTCCATTATCCTAAGCCAAACACGCTCTAAATTAGAGCAAAACTTTATATTAAACGGACTGAGATTTTCTATAATCGCAGAACTTCAGCGAGTGCCATCTCCACCCGTCGAGATAAGGAATTTAACTGCCTGTGTCAGCGAATACGATTCGACAGCCGCGATCGCCCCAGCCGCGATCGCCTCAAAGAGCTCAACCTGCCGTCCGCCCCCCAAAGACTGGCGGGATGCTCAAATTTGTCCAAGATGTGGGACAAGTCACCGCTGCAACCATTTTAGGCATCACCATGCTGGGCAGCTCAGTGGCCGCAGGGGGCTTAGTTGGGCTAGCCATCAGCTTCCGAAATTTGCCCGACGTGCGGATACTGCGCAACTATTTGCCCACCGAAACCAGCTACATCTACGACATTAACGGTACGCTGCTCGACAGCCTTCATGACGAAGCCAACCGCGAAGTCGTCAACCTAGACGATATGTCGCCCCATCTAAAGCGGTCGGTGCTGGCAGTGGAAGACAGCTACTTCTATACCCATCAGGGCATCAACCCCAGCAGTATTGCCCGAGCTTTTTTAGTCAATATAGATGCCGGCACTACAGTGGAAGGCGGCTCCACCATCACCATGCAGTTGGTGAAGAATTTATTTTTGAGCCGCGATCGCGCCATCAGCCGCAAAATTGCTGAGGCCGTGCTCTCCCTCCGCCTAGAACAGGTCTTTGAAAAAGACCAAATTCTAGAGATGTATCTCAATCAGGTGTACTGGGGCCACAACACCTACGGGGTTGAAACCGCTGCTCAAAGTTACTTCAATAAATCCGCTGCTGATTTGACCCTGCCCGAAGCCGCGATGATGGCCGGGTTAATTCAAGCACCAGAGCGCTACAGTCCCTTTGTCAACTATGAACTGGCTAAACAGCGACAGGCTTTAGTGCTAAGCCGCATGCGCCAGCTTCAGTGGATTACCCCTGAAGAGGAAGCGGCAGCCTTTGCAGCGCCCCTGCTGGTGGGTGAAGTAACCTCCTTTAAGCCCAGTCAATCGCCCTACGTCACCGACGCCGTAGTGCAGGAACTCAAAGAAAAATTTGGGGAAGAGGCCCTGCTTAAAGGCGGTATGCGGGTGCAAACCACCGTCGATTTAGCCATGCAAAACATGGCTGAAGAAACAGTGCGCCGCAACCACGATCGCCTCCGCCGTCGCGGTGTTCGCGCCGACCAAATGGCCCTTGTTGCAGTCGATCCCCGCACGCATTTTGTTAAAGCGATTGTGGGCGGTGTGGACTACAGCAGCAGCCAGTTCAACCGGGCTGTACAGGCCCATCGCCAGCCTGGCTCTGCCTTTAAACCCTTTGTTTACTACACCGCCTTTGCCTCCGGGCGCTACGGCCCTGACAGCAGCATTGCCGATACCCCCGTCAGCTACCCAGACGGCTACAAAACCTATTCCCCTAAAAACTACGATGGCTCCTTTATGGGGTCGATTTCTATTCGCACTGCGCTGCAATCGTCCCGGAACGTACCCGCAGTAAAAATTGGCCAGGCCGTGGGCATCAATAATGTGGTTGATTTAACCCGCATGTTGGGCATTAGAAGCCCCATGGAGCCCGTTATTTCTCTCCCCTTGGGGGCGGTGGACCTAACGCCAATGGAAATGGCTGGGGCCTTCGCGACCTTTGCCAGCAATGGTTGGCACTCTCCTCCAACCCTGATTGTGCAAGTGCGCGACTCTGTCGGCAACGTACTGCTCGATAACACTCCCAATCCCCAGCTTATTCTTGATCCCTGGGCAACGGCGTCTCTCACCAATGTGCTTCAGGGCGTTATTACGGGGGGCACCGGAACCGCCGCTCAAATTGGCCGCCCCGCCGCAGGTAAAACCGGAACAACAGACTCTCAAAGGGATGTCTGGTTTGTGGGCTATGTGCCCCAGCTGGCCACCGCTATTTGGGTCGGCAATGATGACTACTCTCCCCTAGGCAGAGGCGCAACAGGCGGCGGTATTGTTGCCCCAGTCTGGCGAGACTTTATGCAGCAGGCTCTCCAAGATGAGCCTGTCGAACAGTTCCGCAGTCCCTCTGAGTTTGTACGACCCTAGGCAGCAGCTTTTTACAAAGTGTAGGTAAAGTTTTCCACCAGTGCCCCCGGTGTCCAAATACCGCCCAAATCACGATTGCCATAGGTTCCCACCGATGGGATAAATTCCACCTGATTTGTCAGCGCCATCAGACCATCGCCAAAGCAGTGATAGAGGCTTTCGTCAAAGCGGAGGTTTTGAATCGGGGCCACAATTTCCCCGCCCTCTACCCAAAAGCAGGCATAGCGAGTCATGCCTGTAACACGACCTTGGGGGCGATCGCTCCAATTTAAATAGTGCAGATTAGACACATACAGCCCCGTGTCCAAAGCTTGCAGACTCTCCTCCTGGGCCAAAGTACCTGGGGAAAGTTCTGGCGATCGCATTCCTTCATAGGTTTCGGCAGCGTTTGACGCAATCTTGTATTCCTTTGCCGTGCGGGAGCTGACCAAGCTGTTAACCAATCTGCCCTCGCGAATAATCGGCAACTGGTCGGGCGCGGCCTCTCCCAAACTATTAAATCGGGGAACACCGCCTCGGATAAAGTTTTCCTTCAGGGCGAATCGAGGCGAAAGCTGTCGTTCGCCCCGGCTTAGGGCAGCAAAGGCACTGCCGCCGTGACGAATGGCCGCCTCGCTCACCCCGCCCCGGGAAAACATTGTAATCAAATCGGCTACCGCAGCCGGAGCAAGATAGGTGCGGTATTGGCCTCTTGGCACAGGTTTAGGCGATCGCTCGAGCTTCGCCAGTAGGGCCTTGCCCCCCGAAATTTGTCGGCTGTAGGCATTGGTATTCCATTCACCCCCCGCAAATGTTCCCTTTACCGCTTGCCCGCTCCCAGTAAATAAAGAATAGTCTAGGGTAAATGTTTCAGTTGCAAACCAGTGCTGTTGCCCGGCGGAGTCCCCGTAGGCCCGGATTGCCCAGCCGCCCGCGTACAGTCCGGCAAAATCTAGGCCACGAACTTCGGGCAGTAGGGTGTCCGCCACGGCATTAGGGCTCAAAAGCTGACCGGGGTAAACATCCCGGCTAGCGCCGTGGCCTGCGGGCACCACCAAATAGGGATCATCGGGAAGCTGAGGAATTTCCTGACGTAAATCCTTCACAGCAGCCTGTAGTGCAGGCCAGTCGGTTGCCACATCAGCAGTAAAAGGAAGGGCGCGATCGCTGGTTTTTGTCCCAGCTATCCAAGTTAGAAAAAGGTTACCGTCCAGCACCTGCCCAGTTTGGCGGATTTTTGCGCGATTAAACCGCATAAACTGGCTGGTCTCAGCAGTTAGGGTGAGGGTAAATTGCTCCTGTCCGAGCAGCTGCTGCCGCAGTCGGTTTAGGAGTTGATCAAAGCTTTTTTCCCATACCAGTGGCGCTGATTCAGCCGAAGCAGCAATGGATGAGCCCAGAGCAGAAGCTGAAGCGCTAGAAGTCGAGGTCATCGTCGCTGGATCTAGCGGAGTCATTAAGCAGCACCTCCAAAGACTTCTACTGGCTGAAACACACATACGGGCGCAGCATGGCCTACGCGGATAATCTGATTGGGTTCACCCTTGCCGCAGTAGGGAGTGCCGTATACTTGCCAAGTGTCGCGATCGCCCACAGCACTTAGGCTTTTCCAAAATTCAGGAGTCGTGGCGCGGTAGTTGGGGTTACGCAGGGTGCGGGTCAACTGACCGTTTTCAATCAGTCGAGCATATTCGCAGCCAAACTGAAACTTGTAGCGCTGATCGTCAATCGACCAGGATTTATTGGTTTCCATATATACTCCCCGCTCAATGGTGCTAATCAGCTGCTCGAAGGGGCGATCGCCCGGCTCCAGGTTAATATTCGCCATGCGATCGATGGGAGGACGGTTCCACGAGGTGGCTCTGGCACAGGCTACCCCATCTACCCCCAAACGGGTCTGACTCTCCAAACTGCCTAACCCTCGCTGCAGGACCCCGTCACGAATTAAATACTCCCGCGTAGCTGGGGCACCCGTATCGTCATAGGCATAGCTAGCAAATTCTCCCTCAACTGTCGGATCAAAGGTGATATTCATCAGCTTAGAACCGTAGGTTAATTGCCCAAAGTCCTGGGGCTGCACAAAGCTGCCGCCAGCGTAGTTGCGCTCGTCCCCTAAAATGCGATCCAGCTCAAGGGGGTGGCCAATGCTTTCGTGAATTTGCAGCATCATTTGATCGGGGGCCAGCACTAGCGTTGTCGCCTCAGTCGGACAGTCTTCAGCGCTCAGCAGTTCCACAGCCTGATGCCCCACTCGATCCACCCGCTCCCACAGGTTCGGATCGGGAAAGCGTTCCCAGCCGCCCTGATAGCTATGGGCCAAAAATCCATTTTGGCTGCGGGTTTGCACCACAGGGCCGGCTTGGGCAATCGCGCCAAAATGCGTCCCCAATAGCAAAAACTTTTGATACACCTCAGAACCACTGCTGCTGACAAACCAAGTCTCCGTTTCAGTGGTCACTGCCGAAGCGCTAGCTTGGACAATCTGCTCAGACACCTTAAGGCCGTCGCAAATGCGCCGCAGCACATCGATAATTTCAGCCACCGTCAGGGCGTCAAAGGGTTTAACCTGGGGCGAAACATATTCCCCGACCACTTTGGGCCGTGCCGTCGCCCTATTCTCAAAAATACGCCATTTACTGGCCGCGCTCGCGCTGTCATAGGCGTTGCGCGCCGCCTGCTGCAAGCCTTCGGAAGTCAGTACGTTGGTTGCCCCATAGCCCATTTGTCCCCCAATCAAGACCTCCACCATGGCGCCGCGCGTAGTGCGGCGACTATTTCCCTGGGGTAGCCCGTCTCGTAGAGAGCGACGCGTCACGGTCTCAGCCACAGCGCGGATACCAATCCAATCAGCATTTAGATCAAACGTTTCAAGAGCCGTCGTAAGCTGTTGTTGCATGGGACAAGTGTAAAATCACCTAGTCAATAAAAAGGTTTTTCTACTGTAACCCGGCAATGCTGAGGATGTGAGCCGCTCTGCTAATCTAAGGCGATCGCCCTACATCTGGAATGGTTGCAATTAGGGTCAATAGTCTCCACTTACCGATAGACTGAATACACTCCACGCAGTTAACGTCGAGTGTCAGCGTGGGACGTCCTTAAAGCTCCTTTAATTCCAAAACCAAAACTTCCCAAAACTTCCCAAAAAATTCTATGACTCAGCCGTTTTCTCGTTGGTACGCGGGCAGCATAGTGCTGTTGCTTCTGTCGGCGGGAATCGTCCCCTCCGGCAATACCAAGGCCCAAACCGAAGCAGTTGATAACGTCTCAGCGTCCGCCGCCCGCAGCGAGGTGGACTTAGATGTGAACTCAGATATTGAAAACCATTCAGACCGTCCGCTCGCGACATTACCTCGCCCCGTTGATGAAACCGTTGAGTGCGAGCTGCTGGTTATTGGTGGTGGCTTGGCTGGCACCGCCACTGCATACGAAAGCTTATTGTCAGGCCGCACGGTCTGCATGACCGAAATCACCGATTGGATCGGTGGACAAATCACCGCCCAGGGCACCTCGGCGTTAGATGAAGCGAGACGACAGCGGGAGCTCCTCTACTACTCAGCCGGCTACAACGAGTTGCGCAATCGCATTGAGCAGTATTACGGCGAACTCAATCCCGGTTCCTGCTGGGTCAGCGTGTCTTGCTTTATTCCCCAAGACGCAGACAAAATTCTCCGCCAAATGCTGACCGATGCAGCCCGTCGCGGCGGAGGCACTCTCAAGTGGTTTCCCTCCACTGTGGTCAAAGACTTGGAGCTAAGCGCCGATCTTAGGCAAATAGACAGCGCGATCGCTATCCAACATCAGCCCGTCGGTGACTCGCCCCTTAACAGCGAACCGCTCTCTGCCACAATTGAAGACGCCTACCGCTATGAAGACTCAGCTCGCTTTGTTAAACGCGTTATTCAGTTTGTGCCCCAGCTCGCTGATGCCGATGCCCCTGAGAGCGCAACCACAGGCCCCCCAGAACAGGCATTAGAACAGCCTGTAGAGTGGTATATCGTCGAAGCCACCGAAACGGGCGAGATTATTGCCCTAGCCGACGTGCCTTACCAGCTCGGCCTTGATCCCCGCAGCCATTTAAACCCTTCTTCCCCAGTGGTTGAGCGCGATCCTTACTGCACTCAGGGCTTTACCTACACCTTTGTGATGGAGCGCACCGAAGAGCCCCAGCCTCAAACGATGCCCGACTTTTATCCT
>JBCDFX010000179.1:0-7844 GCA_039177155.1 Cyanobacteria bacterium P01_H01_bin.119 | reverse complement strand
TTTTGCTGCTCGTAGCTTTCCCCATCCGACAAAACTGCCTTTCCGTCGTTGGACTCCAGCGGCCCCTCGTAAATCACCAGTTCCCCAGAAATTAGCGCTTCCTTAGCGGACTCTGCATCGGCTTTGGCCTCCTCAGTTACCGCCGGACCATACTCCGAGAGCTTACAGAACTTAGCGCCCAGACCGCCGCGCAGCACATGGTCAATATCGCCTGCCATCATGGTTTGCCCGTCTAGAAACTGCTCGCCCAGGCTAGTATAAAAACTGTTCCAGTCCCACTCTGCCCCGGTCAGGTAGCCTTCAGGGGCCAGCTCAGACTGGTCAGCATGGTAACCGCTGCAGTAAATGCCTCGTCTTTCTGCAGTTTCTATTACCACTTTAGGACTATCGACGTGGCAGGTAATCACATCAATGCCCTGGTCAGCCATGCTGTTGGTGGCTTCAGCCTCTTTTACGGGCAGCGCCCAGTCTCCGGTGAAAATAACCTGAGTGGTGATGTCTGGATTAATTGACTTGGCCCCTAGGGTAAAGCTATTGATATTCCGCAGTACCTGAGGAATGGGCTTAGCAGCGACAAAGCCTAGCTTGCCCGACTCAGACATATGCCCGGCCACAACACCAGCAACATACTGAGCTTCATCAATATAGCCGAAGTAGCTGCCTACATTATCCGGCATTCCTTCCTGGTACAGCCCGCCAGAGTGGAAAAACTGCACCTCTGGAAACTCTTCAGCCAGCTCCAAAATATAGGGATCAAAATAGCCAAAAGAGGTGGGAAACAGCACCCTGGCACCGTCAATTTCAATCATGCTGCGCATGGTTTCAGCCACGGCGGTGGTTTCAGGTACGCTAGCTTCTTCTACAATTCTGATGCCGGGAAGCTCCGCCATCGCCGCTGCCCCTATGGCGTGAGACTGGTTGTAGCCAAAGTCATCCTTGGGGCCGACATAGATAAAGCCGACAACGAGTTCCTCACCGCCCCCATCGCCGCTCGCGCTATCTGTAGCGCCGTCCTCTGAAGTAGTGGCAGCAGGCTGGGTGCAGGCCGCGCTGAGCTTGGTGGTTACCCCAAAAGCTGTAGTAGCCATGATGCCGCGAAGAATCTGACGGCGAGAAAGGCCAAAGGGTCGTTGCTGAGTCACCGGATACCACTCTCCTCAAATATTTGAATTTTTGAATTATGGAAAGGATTGTCTAATTCCGGAGGACTTTTTGTATCAAAAAATGCTTTTTGGCAGAATCTATAAAAATTCTGTGGAACATCACAGCTATTGTGAAGGCTGCCGCCAGCAGGCTTCAAGCTGTTGAGCCAATTCCTCTCGGGAAGCCGTCGTGCGGTGAGTTACACTCCAAAGCTGAATCGCGGCATAAGCGCTTTCAACGTTGACCCAAAGCGGCTTGTGGGCGCGACACCGACACGGAATCTCTAACTCCTGCAGGCGATGAAAAACCTGCCAGCGATCGCGACAGGGCACCTCAATCCAGGTGCTGGAGTAGCTGTTTTGGTCTCCTAATTGATTATTAGAAGATTTGTCTTGACCGTTCATTGGGCTATTCATTGAGAACATTTCCTATTTGAATTTTGGAAAATTACGAATAAAGCCAGTTGGCTGCCGGCTAATGAAAGTTTCTTTTAAGAGAAATCAGGCGTAATTTATTGATTTCCGCCCAACTTCTGGGACATTAAATGAGATATCCAAGGCAAAGCGTTAGGAACCATTGGGTAAAGAGGACTATCGACAAAAATTCCTAGCTAAAAGAATTAGAAACACTTAACAGAATTAGGCTTTTGACTTTGTATTTCCAATCAAAAAATAATTTAAGCAGTAAGCATTTTCATTAAGTTTCGCCCGTGTTGCTAATTCGACTTTGAATATCGGCACTAGGCGATCGGCAGCACCAAAGACCATGGGGACAGTTTCGGCTAATGCGTAAGTTTCAAACCGTACCGCTTGCTATTGGCTATTGAGAATCGGTATCGTCTAAAACATCCTAAAACCCTGACTGAGATTGACTTTGAGGATTTTCAATAAGCTAATATAGAATCAACAAGTGAGTTTTTGGGCACGGCAGCGAACGGTTAAGCCCTCTGAGCTGCCGCCAATCGATCACGGTTTTTATCCTAAAAAGAGAGGACATCAATATGACTAGTGCATCCGCAGTGGTAACCCCCTTTGGAGAAGTTGGCAACAACGTTATACGGCTTGAAAAAGCCATTACAGAGCCCGTCTGTGAAGGGTTGAATATCGCTCTGGCCAGTTTTCAAGCGCTGTATCTTCAGTATCAAAAGCATCACTTTGTGGTTGAAGGTGCTGAGTTTTATCCGCTTCATCAGTTCTTTGAAGAAAGCTATGACGACGTCAGAGGGCATGTGCATGACTTGGGTGAGCGGCTCAACGGATTAGGGGGTGTTCCCGCCGCCAGCTTTAGCAAACTGGCTGAGCTGTGCTGCTTTATCCCTGAGGTTGACGGCATTTTTCAATGCCGCACCATGGTAGAGAACGATTTAAAGGCAGAGCAGGCCATCATCGGCGTCTTGCGTCGTCAAACGGCTCAATCTGAAAGTTTGGGCGATCGCGCCACGCGCTATCTGTATGAAACTATCTTGCTGAAAACCGAAGAGCGCGCGTACCACTTAGATCACTTCCTTACTCCAGACACCCTGGTTAGGCTGAACGGACAGCGGTAACATGCCGTTCAATCCGCTATCCCATTGGCAACAAGCTTACTTGCCGTCAAATGGGAATGGACTCAGTCAACTCAGCAAAAGGCTTGCCTGACAAGCCTTTTTATACAGCGCTGGCTAGGCCACGTGCAGCATCGACATGGGGAAATATTAATTTCCCCAACGATCTAGCCAGCAGCTCTATCTTTACGTTCAGCCCTATCCTTAAAGGACTTAGAACCGTCGTACTTTGCTCCAGCATACCCCTAATTGAGAACTAGTATCAACAAAATGTAGCCCACGATTCAAATATTTTTTCGATATGATCGAAATTAAACAGATTAATTTTGCACATTGCAGTGCTGTCTGCGCTATGACCATTGCCTGACCAGAGGCACCACCCTGACTTACCCAATACGCTTAATAAACGTAGAGCGACTCCACAACTGTTAATGAAAGCTATCAATTCCGCCGCCCATCAGTTTTGCTTGGACGGAAAGTTTTTAGAGTTTGTCCCTGGGCGCAAGTCGCCGTTTAAGTTTCTTCGCTTAGCGACTACCGGCGGCGTGGTAATGATTAAACTTCGTAAGGCACTGCGCCATATGCTGTTTCGTGACTTAGCTCCCGGCACCGAAATCCGGGTTGCTGGACGGCAAACCTTAGATGCTGATACAGGGGAATGGTCGCTTAAGGCAGATGAGGTAGTTGTGCTTGTGCCCCAGCAGGCAAAGGTATCTACATCGGTTTCAACGATATCCACACCCACCGCCACACTACCCCCTCCAGAGGTGATTCAAACGCCCCGAAAGGTGTCAACTCAGAAAAAACAGAAGCCGCGAAAGCAAAGGATTTTAGTTTGCCAAAAATCCAGCTGCCGCAAGCGAGGCAGTCAAGCCGTGGGTCGCAGCCTGGAGGCCGCGATCGCTAACCAAAATCTTACCGGACAGGTAGCTGTTGTCTCTACGGGCTGTATGGATCGCTGCAAAGCGGGGCCAAATGTTGTCATGATGCCAGATAAGGCAAAATACAAAAAGGTTAGCCCCAAAGCCGCTGCGGAGATGGTGCGTCAGCATTATGGCTCGTGACCATAGCTTATGGCTGTGGCTTCTGGCCGCAAAGCACTACAGGGAAAAATCTTGATCAAACTGGGCTCGGGTCATGGGCTGGGGCACAATCAGCCCCTCCCCGCCCAGCACCGTCAGCGGATCTCCGGCCACCGATATCCAGACCTTAGCGGCAGGATCGAGGCTAGTGGCAGTATAGACAATCTGGCCTAGCCGACCCATCATACTGGCACTGCCCCCACCAGATTGAAACGATTCAGATAAATCGACGTGAATGCCCTCAGCGTCAATAGATAAATCTAAAAGCTCTACCTCAGCCGGAATACTCGAAAAGTAGGCGGTTTCAGCCTCCGTCCCCTGGAGCAATTTTTCCAGGGTTGAGGCGATCGCTGCGTCAGGGGTTGTCGCTGGGGTCTCCATGGGGCGGCCCACTAGCTTAAAGCCACTGCCCTCATCCTGCACCCAGAAGATCTGACCGACCTGTTCTGTTGCCCCATTCTCGGTTTTGTCCGCTGTCTCGTCGGTTTTAGCGGCAGTGGGGTTACGGCTGCCGTCGCCAGGCAGCGCCTCTGAATTGCCATCTCGCGGCGATTCGAGGGTTGGAAAGTCAGCAACGGGAGCCTTAGGCGCAATAGATCGCCAGGTGAACAGGGCCGTTGCGCCGCCAGCTAGCAGGGCGATCGCTGAAAGGCCCGCAACAATACCGAGGGGAATGCGGCGGCGAGAGAGGTTTCGATCTTCCATGGTTTAACCTTTAGGGAACAGCCTTGAACAGTAAACTTCAAGTAGCGTTGCTCCGATTCCAGATGGGGCAGTATGACCGGATAAGTTAATTAATGCCGGCCTGGGTCAAAAAGATGGGCTCTACCTGGGCAAACAGCGCTAGGGCAAACCCATCATCGTCGATTTCAAAAGACAGCACTCGGGCCGTAACGCCAGATGCTTCAATTTGCTCCAGACTGAGGTTTTGGTTGACGCCATCGACAACCTGGCGCAAAATTCTTCGGGGCACGGGGGAGTCATCGACTAAGATTTCAGGCTCAACTAGCTCCAACTGAGCGCCGCCAGCAATGACAAAGCCAGTTTCAGCCACAACGCTCAGGGTTTCGCTGGAGATCGTATCTTCTAACTGCACCTGAAAGCGCAAGCGGTTGCCGCTGATAAAATCGAGCCGAGGATTTTTAAGCTGATAGCGCAGCGCCTCTCTGGAGCCGGGCAGCAGATTAAAGCGCAAATCGCTGAGCTGCTCAGTCACAGCGGGCGAGATTAAAAACTGGTTTAGGTCAGCCTCGGTCAGCTCGATATTGACTGCCGCTTGAAAGGGCGCTTCCAAGAGCACTTCCCCCTGCTGCAGCCGGCCAATGTCGAGGTCAACCGTGTCAGTTTCAACATCAATGCGGGCAATCCGCAGCCCGTCGATGGGAACCAAGCCTCGCCCTGCAATACGAATGTGAGAAACTTTGCCCTGCAAAAGCTGATAGCTGGGCGCATTATCCACTCGGACGGCCAGCTCATCCGCTGCCACAAGCTGCTCTCGTAGAGCATTGGTTGCTAGCTGATCAACCACAATGCCCACCGGAGAGAGCAGGGCGAGCAAACTGGTGAGCAAAATGGAGATCAGTTCCATACAACTGTCCTGCTGAGCACGGTTTTGTAATAAATCGGGAAAGGAAGCACCTGCTGGCCTCTGGTCAGCGCTAGGGCGACTGTAGGGCAGCCTCTACCCACTCTTTTACGGTGGCGACGACCTCGGTTAGGGGAAGTTCCACCGTCTCGTGGTTTGCCCGTTTGACCACCTCCACTTTGCCGTCTTTAAGCGATCGCCCGGTAACAATCCGAAAGGGAATGCCGATTAAATCCGCATCTTTGAATTTCACGCCGGCCCGCTCCTGTCGGTCGTCTAACAGGACTTCAATCCCGGCAGCGTTGAGTTCAGCGTAAATTGCCTCAGCTGCCCGCACCTGAGCATCGTCGTTCAGGTTAGGAATAATCACGATGGCGTGATAAGGCGCGATCGCCACGGGCCAAATAATCCCATCTTTATCGTAGGACTGCTCCACCGCCGACTGGGCCAGTCGGGAGACGCCCACGCCGTAGCAGCCCATTACCAGGGGCGCTTCCTCGCCGGCTTCGGTGGTGTAAGTTGCGCCCATCACCTGAGAATACTTGGTGCCCAGCTGAAAAATATGGCCGATTTCAATTCCCCGGGCGGTTTGCAAAAGCTGCTCTGGATTGTGCACAGCGCGATCGCCTGCAGTGGCGGTGCGTACATCCACCTGAATATTAGGCAAATCAAACTCCTCACCCCAATTTGCGCCCACAACGTGGTGCCCCGCCTCGTCAGATCCCGTCACAAAAGTCTTGAGGGCAACCGCCGTCTGATCCACCATGCGCAGAAACTTAGGCGCTAAATTCGGCGTGGCTTTAATGTAGTCATTGGATAGAGCGGGTGAAATATAGCCCAGCGGCAGCGGCTGAGCGGCCCATTTTGCCTGGGCCGCTGCATCAGGAACCACCAGATTGAGCACGGCAGCGCCGTTATAGCGACTCGCCAGCTTGGTCAGCTCGTTTTGCAGCTTGACCTCATTCACATCCTGATCGCCGCGAATGTTCACCAGCACCAGCACGGACTGTCCACTGTCGTAGGTCACCTGATACAGCACATTTTTGACGATTTGCGTCGGCGAACACTGCAAAAACTTGGTCAAAGAATCAATCGTGGGGGTATTGGGCGTTTCTAGTTTTTGATAGGTCGTAAACTCAGAGGGCAGCGCCGCGGGGGGCAAAGACACGGCCTTTTCTACATTGGCCGCGTACTGACCATCTTCGGTGTAGAGCACCTCGTCTTCCCCAGCCTCTGCCAGCACCATAAACTCATGGGAGCCGGAGCCGCCAATGGCCCCAGAGTCAGCTTCTACAGCCCGAAAAGCTAGCCCACAGCGGCGCAGCATATTGCTGTAGGCGGTGTACATATCCTGATAGGTTTCCCTCAGGCTGTCTACGTCAGGATGGAAAGAGTAGCCGTCTTTCATAATGAACTCGCGGCCCCGCAGCAGTCCGAAGCGGCTGCGAATTTCATCGCGAAACTTGGTTTGAATTTGATACAGATGCACCGGCAACTGACGATAGGAGCGCACCATATCTCGCGCAACGGTGGTGATGACCTCTTCGTGGGTAGGCCCCAAGCTCATTTCCTGCTGCCGCCGATCAGTTAGGGCAAACATAATGCCCTCGGCCTTAGTGTAAGTTTCCCACCGGCCAGATTCCTTCCACAGATCAGCGGGCTGAAGCTGGGGCAGCAGACACTCCTGCGCCCCCGTGGCGTCCATCTCTTCCCGCACGATTCGGGAAACTTTGTTGAGCACTCGCCACAGCAGGGGCAAATAGGCGTAAACACCGCTGGCAATGCGCCGGATATAGCCCGCCCGCACCAGCAGCTTGTGGCTGGGAATCTCCGCATCTGCCGGATCTTCCCGCAGGGTGAAAAACAGCATCTGAGACAGTCGCATGGGCTTCCTTCGCCAAAAACCGACGGCTTTAGGGTGAACTCAGATTAAGAATAAACCACCCAGACAGATTTAAGCTTTAATCGCGCAGCCCTAAAATTAGACCCCACAAGAAGTGAGCAGAGTCGTTTTAGTAAGTCGGCTCAATCAGCACGACGTTTTTTTGATTGGGCGCATCTCGTCCGCTCTGCTCTTGTCTGATTTGGTTGGCCTGGGCCGGATCGAAATAGCGGTTAAAGCTCTGGCGGAGCTGTTGAGCTTCTACTTCAGCCGCAGCGACGGCGGTGTTTAGCTCTGCAAGCTGGGTCAGCTGGGTTTGACGATGGGGAACCAGCCGCACAAGGGCCGCGATCGCTGCGGCTGCCACCACAGATGTTCCAATTAGCTTAAAGCCCGCTTCTAGAGCGATCGCTCGGTTAGAGCGCCTAGAACGTTTCAATCCGGATGGGTGCGATTTCCGCTTAACTGAACGACCATGCTGAGTGGGCAAAGCGCGAACCGGCGTAGCGCGTTGAGAGGCACCTTGAAAACTAGAGCGAGCAGCAGTCATAGACGAAAGAAAAAAATATAGCGTTGGCCAGATTGTTCACAGCACCGAGTATTTTTAGG
>JBCDFX010000178.1:0-7909 GCA_039177155.1 Cyanobacteria bacterium P01_H01_bin.119 | reverse complement strand
GGTTTGGTACCGGCCGTGCGTCTGGGGCTGACTCGGAATCAGCAGCTGTCCACCATTGGTATTCATCCGACTGCTGCTGAAGAACTTTTCTAAAGATAATTGACTGAAATCGCCTCAGCTCTCAAATAACAAAACGCCCGCCAGCTTACGTCTGACGGACGTTTTTAGGTTAGCTTAATCTAAACGCCGGTAACCTCGCTGGCAGGCGATCGCGCTACCAAAGCGCGCGGGGCGCAGATAGGCGGCGGGCCAGCTCAGCGCCAGTGCTGGGGGGAATCAATACGCGATTGATTGCGTGAATCACGCCGTTGCTTGCGGGAACATCGGGAATAATGACGCTGCCGTCGTTGACAACAACGCGGTCAGGGTCCACCCGCACCGCAACACCGCCATTAAGGGTATCGACAACGCCGGTTTCTAACTCGTCAGAGGTGACCTCATCAGGCACCACGTGATAGGTCAGAATTTCAGTGAGCAAATCTCGGTTTTCGGGCTGCAGTAGGGCGTCGAGGGCACCATCGGGCAGCTCAGCAAAAGCGTCATCGGTGGGCGCAAAGACCGTAAATGGGCCATCTCCAGATAGGGTATCGACAAGGCCAGCCGTTTGCACCGCCTGCACCAGGGTATCGAAGTTATCGTTTGCCGCAGCGACATCAACAATGGTGCCGTTTGCCTGAGCCAACATCGCAGGAGCTTCAGTCAAATTTATCGAAACCGAAGAGACTTCATTGGCGATCGCGGCAGTTGCCGTTGCCCCTAGGCTGCTCGCCCCGGCGAGTAGCGCTATCAAACCAGCTTTACCAATCAACTTTGAACGGAGTAGCATTAACGATTCCTCACTAGTTTCACATCCCGTTACATCCTACAGTTTAGGCAGTTTCTGACCACTTGATAAGTTATTTAGCCATTTTGTCGGTAGATATATGTCTATCGTCCAATAGTTCTAGGTTACTTGCCCAGATTCATCGGCTGTCCTTTTTAAGCTGATGTGCGACTGACTGGCCCACCCTACGGAAAGAGCACTAGACGCGCAGCGACTTCTCGCGGAGTAGCTCTCACCTCCCCAATCCTTTTCTTGCAGGTTTGGGAGAAAAGGGAGTTTGAAGGCTCTCTGGCTCCCTTCTTCCAAATTTGGGGAAGGGCTGGGAATGGGCGATCGCGATGCATGAGTGAAGCCTGAGAGCTGCCTGATTTGAAAGTTCGACAATTAGAAGGAACGCTTCAGGGTGCCATCAGAGCAGCCCCAGATTAAGGCCGTAATTTGGATATCAACTGGATATCAACATCTGAGGAATTTCAATCATGAAGCGTATGACTTTGAACTTAGCTGCCGCGATCGCTCTGACTGGTTTTGGCATTGGCCTAGCTCCCGCCGTAACAGCGCCTGTGCCTGTTCGCGCCGAAGCTGGCCTTAAAGCGGAAATCGCCTCCGGCGGTTTTGTCACCGTTGAGCAAGATCATCCCACCGCTGGTACTGCAACTATTGCGGAAAAAGACGGTCAAACCATTTTGGAATTTAGCGGTGACTTTACCACTGCCCGTGGCCCTGCAGTTTATGTGGTGCTCCATAAAGATGACAGCGTTGGCGTAGCGTTAGATGAAGACGACTATGTGACGATCGCCCCCCTAGAGAGCTTTGACGGCGCTCAGCGCTACGTTATTCCAGAGTCGGTTGATGTAGCGGATTACAGCTCTGTCGTTATTTGGTGCGAGCAGTTTAATGTCACCTTTGGTTTTGCTGCCCTGTAGAGCCTGCTCTTACTCGGTGCTGGGCGCATAATACTGTGAGCAATTTGGTCTTATTTATTTGCGGGTTGTAGGTTAGCTACTGCCGCCCGAAGTAGGACACCTCCAAATCGGCGCACCAGCCCGGCATCGTATTTTCGTATAAATACACCCGTTCGACCCGGTAATACACCCCATCTCGAAACAGGCAGTCACCGACACGGGGAATAATGGGATAGTTGGCAAACCAAAGCGCATCTTCGCGGGGGCTCCGCTGGGTTGGCACCTTTGGTGCGCGGTACATAATCTGCACCTTAAATCCGCTGTCGAGCGCTCCGGTTGATTTGGCTCTGGCTGACGTGCTCTTAGAGGCGGTGCTTCTTTTGGGCGCGCTTTTTCTGGAGGGACGATTTTGAGTCACGGCAGTGAGGAGCCTCAGCGGGGACAGTCTATTTGGTTTTCCATATTAAAGTTTCTTTTTTGCTTTCTCGATGTCGATCCAATATTTTTCAGGTGAATAAGCCTGTCTGCTGCCTGTCTGCTGCCTGTCTGGGGATAGATTGTGGATTAATCCCTAACGCTTTTATCGACCGCCGTGTTTTTATAAAAAAAATGACATAGGCGTTTGCGATGGCGGGGTCTGAATCTTCCAAAGTTTCAATTTATGCGGCGATGGCAGCTAATGTTGCGATCGCCATTGCTAAATTTATTGGGGCCGGCATCAGCGGCAGTTCTGCGATGCTCTCTGAGGGCATTCACTCAGTCGTCGATTCGGTCAATGAGGTTTTGCTGCTATATGGGCTCAAGCAGAGCGAAGCCGGCCCAGATGAAAAGTTTCCCTTGGGGCGTAGCCAAGAGCTATATTTTTGGTCGCTGATGGTGGCGGTGCTAATCTTTGCCCTGGGCGGCGGTATCTCAGTTTATGAAGGCATTCAGCAGTTGCGATCGCCCACAGAAGGCAGCGAAAGCGCTCTGGTAAGCTACTGCGTTTTGGGAGCAGCGGCAGTTTTTGAAGGGGTGGCACTGACCATTTCTATCCGAGAGTTTCGCAAAGCCCAGCCAGATGCCAGCAAAAATCTCTGGCAAGCGATTCGGGAGAGTAAAGATCCCAGTTCCTTTATTGTGATTGTTGAAGACGCGGCGGCTCTGCTGGGGCTGTTTGTGGCGTTTGGTGGAGTTTATTTAAGTGAATTACGCGGCAATGGTATCTATGATGCGATCGCATCTATTTTAATCGGGGCGCTGCTGACGCTGGTGGCAACGCTATTGGTGATTGAAACAAAAGGACTGCTGATCGGCGAAAGCGCCTCTCCAGATGTCAGGGCAAGCATTAGCGATTTAGTACAGTCTGATACGGCGGTGACGGCGATGGAAACGCCCATTACCCTTCACCTTGGCCCAAGAGATATTATGCTGGCGCTCAATATTGAGTTTAAGGATGGCCTCTCAGCCGACGAAATTGAAGCGGCAGTGCGTCGGTTAGAGAGCTGTATTCGCGATCGCCATGGGGAAGTTAAGCGCATCTTTATTGAGGCGGCTGCCGTCAAATTTTCGACTCCCAGCCAATGAAGCGGCGATTAGATGAGAGCTTAGTTTTTAACGTCACTTTTTTTCGTTTATCAAAAAAACATCTTTAAAGGAGCAATCCTCCGTACTGTCTCGTAGTTTCCGAGTAAGACTCTATGTAAGCGTCTCCTGAGCGAAGTCGTTGGTGAAGCCTTCCCGGAGGGAATAGGGACGCTTTGGCTGGTTTGTAGCTTCGACTCCGCTCAGCTAGCGATGTGTATGGGACACTTACTAAGGTTCTAATTAGGTGAAACTGACAGACTAGAGAATCTACTGAATGAAAAGTCTTTAAGGTGCATTATCTCAGTGGTTCTGCTTGGTCAACTATTCTGATATTTTAAGCAGCTTATGTGAACTCAAAAAGGTCGTTTCAAAATCATCAATTCACATAATTCTCCAGCAATTTAACACAAACTAAATACCTATAAAGTTAGGTTGTAAGCGTCATTAAGTAAGCAAGCTGATCAATAATGAAAGTTATTTCACTACTCTCTTTTACCTCAGCTATAGCAGCAACAGCAGCTATGGCAACCGTCGCTCCCAGTGCTTCTGCCTTCGACTTTACCCCTCAGCAAACCGGCGAGATCAATGTTGGCCTAGGCTGCATCGATCCCAACGCCTGTATCGATCCCGGCTCTATTTTTGAGAGCATTGTGTCTCTGGAGGACTCTACAACGGGTAGCCGTAGTCGTCTGTTTGTCGATTATTTTGGCGCCGGCGATGAAGTCCAAAAATACAAACAAGATGATAAAACAAAGGTCAAGTTTCTGACCCGCGATGCTGGTACCACATCTGATGGATATTGGTTCCGTCCGTCTGAATATAATGCTGACGGCTCCAATGAAGAACAGGGTCAGCTTGAGGTTGGCACCTATCAATTTAATTTCGCTCAGGAATTAGAAGAGCTGACAATCGACTTCTTCGATACGGAGCGCGACGGAGAAACGGGTGTTTTAGCGATTAATGGCCAGTCCATTACCCCCAACTATGTGCCTAAAGGTAAAGACGGCAATATTGCCTCTCAGACGTTCACCAATGTCAATTCAATTGTGATTAAGTTTGGCTGGGATAAGCCCAATGGGACCGGCGATGGCGTAGATTTCCAGTTGTCGGGTAAGCCGGCGCCATCGGTGCCTGAACCCGCTACTCTACTAGGATTCCTGGCGATCGCAGGGGGCAGTCTTGTCCTTAAGCGTCAGGTGGCTTAGGGAAGTTAAAGCTGCTCTACCTCTCGCTGGAGCCGTTCAATCAACGAATCTGGCTCAATTTGGTTGAGTAAGTCCGTCATTACGGTATCGATTCCGTCGCGTCCCCAGGTGCATCCCTGCTCTAGATACCGTTTTGCGGCATAGCCAACTGCATAAGTGCCGTATCCCGCCGCTCCAGCTTGGGCCGTCATCGCTCCGGCTAGGGCGGCGATGCCGCTGGCGCTGTCAAATAGGCTGGCGGCAGCGGCAGCACTTTTTCCAAAGCCGAGCAGTAGGCCGCTGCCCAGCTCGCTGAGAAGGGCAGCGCCAGAACTCCGCAGGATAGCCTGCCAGAGTTTCCCCGCTTCGTAGCCGGTCATAGGCAGGCCGTAGAGCTTGGATAAGGCTCGAATCAGAGCTAAATCAGTGGCCACACCGCCGGCCATATCCAGCACGGCGATGGGGTTAACGGCAACGGCGATCGCTTTATATTTGGCAAATTGCCAGATTAGGCCGTCGGCGTCCTGTTGATGAAGGGCAACTGCCTCTGCCGCTAAAGTCGATTCGATTCGTTTGGCCTGATGCAGCGCGTTGAGGGCAAGCAGCACCTTACCCTCCCGCCGCACGATAGACTTTAGAGCGGTTTTAAGCTGTTCCATCTCAGCAACCGGGGTTTCCCACTCCTGAGTCACCCGACCGTCGGGCCACTCTACCTGCACAGGAACGGGGGCAGGCTCAGCGGCCACGCAGACAATATCGTCTACAGAGAGCACTGTGCGGCTCTCAGGGGTATCAGCCTGCTCCCACAGCGTTTGCAGGTTTCGCGCAATGGCCGCCCGATCGGTGTCCGGGTAGAGATCAATTTTGTTGAAGACCAGCAGCAGCGGCTTTTGGCTGGCTTTAAGATCAACCAGCGCCTGATATTCCCGGCGAGTGATATCTCCGGCTACCACAAACAAAATTAAATCGGCCTGCTGAACAATATCCTGGGCCATCGTTGCCCGTCCCTGCCCCGAAATTTCGTCTAAACCGGGCGTGTCAATCAGTTCGAGCTGAAGGGGGCGATCGCGATCGAAGGGGGCTTCCAGCGGCGGCGACCAGTACACCGAGCGGGGCCACTGAGTTACGCCATTCAGCGGCCCGGTTTGCAGCAGTTTTTCGCCGAGCAGGGCATTAATTACCGCCGATTTTCCCCGGCTAACCAGACCAAATACCGCAACCCGCAGCACAGCGCCATTGAGCTTTTGGCTCAGGCGGGTGAGTTGTTCAATGCCGTCTTTAATTTTGGCCTGACGGCGCAGATCTTCACTGTTGAGCCGCCCCAGATGCAGTTTAGGGCCATACCGGGCGATCGCCCGCTTTAGACTGTGGCGGGCCTGCTCTAAATAAGCCGGTAAGGGGCCGTCCTGATGGGAGCGCTCAGCCGGGCTGATCGAGGGCAAACGACTAACTCGCTCAGCCGAATTTGGCAATGAACCATTGGACAATAAGCGATCGGAGACAGGCGGACGGTCAGACTCGGCCATAGGCGCAGCTAGGATTCAGCAGTTGCCGCTAGCGTAACGCTTGGATCGGCAGTCGATAAGGGGGGATTCCCCGCCGATGGCTGCGCTTGCCAGCGTTTAAGCCCCTGCTGCACCAGTTTAGGCAAAACGCTGCCCCTCTGATCCAAGAGGTCCTTAAGCCGCTGGGCTACGGCATCCATAGACAGGGTCACTTCTGCCTGAGGCGCGTCGGCTAAGGTCTGTGCCTCAAACCAGTCTGCCAGTCCTAACCCGGCCAGCCGAGTAAGGTAAGCAGCGCTGATTCCCTGAACTAGGCCGCCGGCAATATAGGTAATGCCGTTGCTCTTAAGCAGGGCGGATAGTGCCTCTGTGGAGAGTTCAACTAGGCCCAGCTTAACGACTAGGCCCGCCAGGGTAGCAGCGGCGGTTTTGCCTTGCTCTAAAGAAAACTTGCAATCGTAAACCTCGCCCAGGTCCACAATCAGCTGCCCGTTGATAGCGGCGGTCGCAAGCAAATCTAAAGTCGGCACCGGATTAGCAAAGGCAGCGGCACCCGTTAGCCATTGATACTGGGTAATAATCGGCAGGGCGCGATCGCGCTTAAGCTGATTGACCTGGGTTTGCACCGTGCGACGCAGTTGCTCTCCTTGGCGTAGGGTGGTTTCCAGCACCAGTCGAGCTGCTGCCCGCTGCACCGTTTGAGTCAAAGCTATTTGCAGATCTGCCGTATCGGGTTCGGGTTGAGTTTGAGACTCTTCTAAAGTGCCATCTGAGTGGTGGCGACGTCGTTTAATCGGACTGGGCGCGGCGGCAAAGCCAACAGCCGCAGGCGACTCTACCCCATCATTGTGAAGCTGGGCTAGCCGGGCTTTCAACTGCGGCAAGATAACGGCCCGCTCCAGCGGCGGCAGCCGGTCCTGCTTGCCTAAGCCCAGGATAAACCGCTGTCCCTGCTGCGCCAGTTTTTGAAGCTGCTGAAAATCGGAATCCGTTAGATCTCCCGCTGTCAGAAACAGCACCAGGTCGGCCCTATTTAAATCTTGGTCAGTTTCTTGGTCAGTTACATCTTGTAACCCTTGGGTATCAGACTCAACAGATGCATGATTCTCCGATGCCAAGTCAGGCAGCGCAAATTCTTGAAAGTCGATTTGGTAGGGCTGGGGTGCCGACCACGAGGCTTGCAAGTGCTTAACTAAAGCAGTTTTGCCCGTGGCCTGTTCGCCTGTAATACCGATGACTAAAGATTGGCGATCGCTGCCGGCTAAAAGCTGCTGCCGTTGCTGCTCAGCCATTTCAATAGCCTGCGTCTGCACCTCTGCTTGGGACGCTTCCAGGGTGCTGGCCTCTTGCTTCCACAGGGCTATAGTCTGGGCAACTCGCTCTAACTTTTGGACGACCTGGTCTCGATTAACCGGAGCGGTCTGAGCCGTTTGAGTTAGCTCACTGCCCGTTCTCTGTCGCCACCACCAAACCCCGGAGCCAATCGCGATCGCCCCCAGCAGCGCCGTGCCGTTTGCCGTAGAGTGGGCAAGCGTATCCAACAGCCAAAGGCTGCCAGAAAGACCAAGGCCACCGATTAGGAGCGGACGTTTCAATTCCATGGCGGGCAATAATTGAGAGAAAATTCGGTTGTGTAAAGTCAATGCTTACCGAGCTACAGGCTGTTATCTGCAGGCTGCTATCTATTGGATACTGAAGCGTGACTACAGCCACGTTTTGAACGGCGTTTTGAGCAGCGTACAATCATACTCTAACCGCTGGATCGGCGACTGGACAGGCTGAAAGCAGTTCGGGTAACCGATGCTACAAATATTAGCGTTTCTTATCGCAGAGTGAATTTTAACCAGGATGTCGCGCTATAGTCGTGCTGTCTGACCTGGGTGAGCGTTGAGGAGAAATGACGTGACGCGATCGCCTGCACAATCC
>JBCDFX010000177.1:0-8042 GCA_039177155.1 Cyanobacteria bacterium P01_H01_bin.119 | reverse complement strand
TAAGGCGCGATCGCTCAGCCCTATCCTTGCGCTTGTCGGGGTCAATACTAATCAGTTCAATATCGTCACGCTGACGCAAACGGGCGTAAATCTGTAGCCCGGTAGTGCCCGCTTCCCCATCAATAAAGACCGTTGGTCGATTGCCCATTGCCGTGTGTTATTGCGTTTTGCCCAAAATATAGCAACCCGCCGAAAGGTTCGGCCAGGGTTGCAAGTCAGATTGCCTTTACGCCAATGACTCCAGCGACAATGGCCAGCGATACTGGGTAGAACGCGCAATCTGACCAAAGCTATAAATCACTGAAACCGCCGTCCCAGGTTAAACCTCGACATACCCCAACGGCCCAGACCTTACAGCGGACGGTAGGTTTTGTAGTTGATATTGGGGAAGATATTGTCAATGGCTTCTACTTTCTCCAGCCACCCAGCATCAATTTTTCCCGTCTGTATATCGTCCCAAATTTTGGTTAGCCGCTGCAGGTGCGATCGCGTCCGGCGCACCGCATAGGGCACCATCGTTCCCGTCCGCATAATAAAGGCCCAGTCCGACGATTGGGCCAGCAGCAGCTCCCGCGCCGCCTGGTTGAGGGCCCGCCGCTCTAGCTCATCTACCGCTTCTCGCTTAGAGAGATCAATCATCCGCTCCGCTGCCTTATGCAGATGGGGATAAATCCAGGTGTTGGTTTCATTGAGCCAGTATTCATGGAAGCCCTTGTAGCCCCAGCTCGACTGGGAAGGACGAGCCACTTGCTGGGTCGGATTATCCCGTAGATAGTCTGCCAGATGGGTCATTTGATAAGTGCCCTGGTCGTGCCAGCTTTTGCGGAAGAAATAGTCTAAGAACCACGGTCCCTCGTACCACCAGTGCCCAAAGAGCTCTGCATCATAGGGAGACACCACAATCGGCGGGCGGCCCATAATGCTGTGGAGATACTCAACCTGCCGCTCCCGGTTGTACATAAAATTGCCCGCGTGCTCAGCCGCTTTCTCCCGAGCCCAGTAGGGGTCGTACCACTGCTTATCGGAGAGCCCTAAGCCTTTGCCCGTAATTTTGTGATACTTGATGCCCACGTTTTTGCGCTGGCCGTTGGGCATCACGAAGGGCTTGATATACTCATACTCCGCATCCCAGCCCAGATCGCGGTAAAACTCACGGTACTCTGGGGCACCGGGATAGCCAACCTGGGATGACCATACCTGCTGAGACGATTCGTGGTCGCGGCCAAAGGCGGCCACTCCGGTTTCGGTAAAGATAGGCGCATAGCTGCCGTAGCGGGGCCGGGGCCGAGCATAAAGCAAGCCGTGACCGTCCGTCAAAAAGTAGCGCAGCCCCGCATCGGCCAGCATCCGCTCTAACCCTTCGTAGTAGGCGCACTCAGGCAGCCAAATCCCGGAAGGCGGACGCCCAAAGGTCTCTTGGTAGTGCTCACAGGCCACCTCAATTTGTGCCCACACCGCCTGGGGATACATTTTCATCAGGGGCAGATAGCCGTGGGTGGCCCCGCAGGTAATAATTTCTAAGTTATTGCTTTGTAGGTGTTGACGAAACGCGCCCACCAAATTGCCGCCATGACGCTCCCAAGTCTGGCGTACCTGGGCAAATTCTTGGGTGTAGTGCTCGGCTAGATAGCGCAGGTGGCCGTTGTGCCGGTTGCGATCGATTTCCATTTCGACCAGCTTTTCGAGCTGGGTAAGGTAGGCATCAAAGCGCTCTTGCAGCAGCGGATCTTGCAGCATAGACACCAGGGGCGGCGTCAGGCTCATGGTCATTTTGAAGTCGATGCCGTCGCGCTTAAGCCCATCGAACATCTGCAGCAAGGGCACATAGGTTTCGATAATTGCTTCAAACAGCCATTCTTCTTCGAGCACGTAGTCACTCTCTGGGTGCCGCACAAAAGGTAAATGGGCATGGAGAACTAAAGCAACATATCCAAGACTCATGGTGTTAAGCACTCTTAAGACAACGTAACGGGCGGGGAAGCATTAACCCGGCTGGCGGGCTCAATGGCGGACAAAATCGCTCGCTGGATTGCCAAGATTGTAGGGCAAAATGTAAAGCAAAAATTAAGTGATATAGCAGCCGAAGAAACGATTAGGATGAGGCTGCGAGTCAGATTGCTTCTGCGCCAACGACTCTAGCGATACCAGGTGGAGCGTGCAATGTGACCAAAGCTGTTCAGATTGCCTCTGCGTCAACGACTCCAGCGACACTGGGTAGAGTACGGACACTGGCCAAAGATATATCTTTTCCGCCGCCCTAGGGCGCGTCATCAATTAAAACCAGAATGTTTCCGCTGTAAGCATTACCGCGCCCGCCCCGCATAAAGCCTTAACCGCTAAATGATGACAGCCCCTAGATTATCTCCAGCAGGGCAACACATTCTACATGGGCCGTTTGGGGAAATAAATCTACGGGCTGTACGCGCCTGAGCTGGTAGCCTGCTGTGGCGCAGAGCTGCTTAAGATCTCGTGCTAGGGTGGCCGGATTGCAGCTCACGTAAACCAGAGTTGGGGGCGGCTGGCGGGCGATCGCACTTAGCACTTCCGGGCTGCATCCTTTGCGGGGCGGATCAATCACCAGCATATCGGCCTGCGACAGCGCGTCGGGCAGCAAGGCTTTGGCCCGACCAGCCTGAAACCGGACATTTTCAATCCCGTTGAGGGCGGCGTTAGCTTGAGCCTGGGCGATCGCATCGGGCTGCACTTCAATGCCCATACAAAATTGAGCCTGCTGGGCCAAAGGCAGCGTTAGGGTGCCAATGCCGCAGTAGACATCGACAATGCGCTCCTGTCCCTGGAGATTTAGCAGCTTCAACACGACTTGCAGCAGTTGCTCGGCCTGCTCTGTATTGATCTGAAAAAAGGTCGCTGGACGAATTTGAAACCGCAGTCCGGCGAATTCTTCTTCTAAATAGGGGGCTCCGGCGATGCAACGGGTCTGAGGGCCAAAGATGGCGTTGGTGCGATCGGGGTTGTGGTTAAGGGCAACGCCTACCACCGCTGGAAACTGCTCTAGCCATTGCTGAGCTTGAGCGGCCAGATTGGGCAGTGCTGAAGCGGTGCTCACTAGCGTCACTAAGATTTCCCCGGTACGACGACCAATACGCAGTCCCAAGTGGCGCAGCTTACCGCGATGGGCCTGCTCGTTATAGATGCTCCAGCCCTGGGCTTGGATATCTTGCTTGATTTGGGCCAGCAGCGGATTGAGTCGTTTGTCCTGAGCGGGGCACTGATTCAGATTTACGATTTTGTGGCTGCCTTTGCGGTAATAGCCGGCTTGGACGATGCCTTCAGGCGATCGCCTGAGGGGATAGGTCACTTTATTGCGGTAGTGCAGGGGCTGATCGGCCCCCAAGATAGGGTCAACCGATATAGTTAGCCCCCCGATCCGAGCAAGGGCATCGACAACCTGCTGCTGCTTGGCGGCAAGCTGTCCCGCATAGGACAGCATCTGGCACTGACAGCCACCGCATTTATCCGCCACGATACAGGCGGGCCTGACGCGCTCTGGCGAGGGAGTTTCTACCGACATCAGTTTGCCGACGGCGTAGGTGGGTTTAACCCGCACCAGCCGAGATATGACGCGATCGCCCGGCACTGCATCAGCTACAAACACCACCCGTCCGTCCCAGCGACCAACACCGTCCCCTGTGCTGTTGAGATCATCAATATCTAAGGTGAGGGTCTGCCCCTGCCGCCAGCGATCGCCCATTATGCTCAACCCGCTTCTTGCAAGGCAGAAATTTATCTACAGCATTTCCTTTTTAGATGAGATACAGCAGATCTGCCAAGTGCGAAAATTTGCTCCCTATTTCTGCCCCTGACTGAACTCAAAAGCACTTTCTCAAAGGCTTTTAATCTGCTTAGCAGATATAGCAGCAGGAACGATTAGGCCGACTTTCCCCAGCCTAAAACTGGATAAGCTGCTAGCGTCAGACATACATAGATATGTTGGGCGAAAGGATACAAACGGAATGGCAAGACGCAGTCGGCTGGTGGGGATGGCTGTAACAGGCATGTTGATTGGGGGATACGCGCCAAGCCTTCTCCAAGGAATGCTGTTGGCACAAACTTCACCTCAAACTCAGATCCAAGACTCGCTAGAGCGAGCCGCAGCGCCTGAAGAAGTGGCGCAAAATGCAGCCTTAAGGCAAGCCATTGAGCTTACTCAGCAAGCCATTCAGCTTTACCAACAGGGTCGTTATAGTGAGGCTGAACCCCTCTTCCAAGCAGCTCTCGCCATCAGTCGAGAACAGTTGGGCGATCGCCACCCTAATGTCGCCACCAGCCTCAACAACCTGGCATTGCTGTATACCACTCAGGGCCGCTACGACGAAGCCGAAGTGCTTTACCAAGATTCCCTGGCCATTCGCCGCGAGCAGCTCGGCGATCGCCACCTGGATGTGGCCAATAGCCTTAACAACTTGGCCAGTTTGTACCAAGACCAAGGCCGCTATGGCGAGGCCGAGTCGCTCTACCAAGACTCCATCATTATTACTCAGGGGCAACTGGGCGATCGCCATCCGGAGGTCGCTGCTAACCTCAACAATTTGGCCAGTTTGTACCAAGACCAAGGCCGTTATGGCGAAGCCGAAACGCTCTATCAAGACGCTCTCTCTATTTGGCGTGAGCAGCTAGGCGATCGCCACCCCAATGTCGCCACCAGCCTCAACAATCTGGCATTACTGTATGATGCTCAGGGCCGCTACAGCGAGGCCGAACCCCTTTATCAAGACGCTCTTGCTATCCGGCGCGAGCAGCTGGGCGATCGTCATCCCGATATCGCCACCAGTCTTAACAACCTGGCACTGCTATACCAAAATCAAGGCCGCTATGGCGAAGCTGAACCCCTCTTTCAAACCGCTTTTACTATTTGGCGCGAACGGTTGGGCGATCGCCATCCCCTCGTTGCCGATAGCCTTTACAATTTGGCAGAGCTCTATCGGCTTCAAGGGCGCTACGGCGAAGCCGAACCGCTCTTTCGAGAGTCTATAGCCATTCGCCGCGAGCAACTGGGCGATGGTCATTCCGATGTCGCCAATAGCCTGAACAACTTAGCATTGCTGTACCATGACCAAAAGCGCTACGGCGAGGCCGAAATCCTTTATCAAGACGCTCTCATTATCAGTCGAGAGCAGCTCGGCGATCGCCATCCCGATGTTGCCACCAGCCTTAGCAACTTGGCAGAGCTATATTACGACCAGGGGCGCTACGACGAAGCCGAACCCCTTTTTCAAGAATCCCTTACTATCCGCCGCGAGCGGTTGAGCGATCGCCATCCGCTGATCGCCAGCAGCCTCAACAATTTGTCAGGGCTATATGGTGCTCAGGGAGAAACTATTCAGGCGATTCGCTTCCTTCGAGAAGGTTTAGCGATTGAAGAGTGGAACCTTGAGATCAATTTAGCGACGCTCACAGATGCCCAGCGGCAAATCTATATCGCCCCCTTAGCTGGCACAACAAATGCGGCTATTTCCTTCTCCCTGCAGGCACCCGAGGCGCAGTCTCTCGGCCTAACGACCCTGCTACGCCGCAAAGGACGTTTGCTTGATGCAGGCAGCAACAGTCTGCAGCGGCTCCGTCAAAACCTGACCTTAGAGGACCAGGTGGTGTTGGATGAATTTGTCACCGTACGGCAGCAGCTTGCGACGCTTACCTTTAACCCGCCCGCCAACGTTTCCTCTCAACAGTATCGACAACAGCTGACTCAACTGGAAGCGGAAGCAAATGATTTGGAGAAAACACTGGCCCAGCGCAGCGCTTTCTTCCGAGTCGAGGCCCAACCTGTAGAAATCGAAGCAGTGCAGGCTCAGATTCCCACTAACGGCGTGCTGGTGGAGTACGTTCGCTATCAGCCTTTTAATGTTACTCATTCATCAAATCCTTGGGGCGATCCTCGCTATGCCGCCTATCTCCTCTTCCCCGATGGCCGTATTGAAGTCGTTGACCTGGGCGATGCCGACGAAATTGATACGGCCGTCCAATCCTTTACTCGCCTGCTGCAAACCTCCGGTGCAGACCTCCAGCGCACCAGCGCCGCCCCCCAAATTCGTCCTAGGGTGGTCGAAAGGATAACTGAAAATATCCAGTCTCTCGTCTTCGATCCCCTCGCTCCCTACCTCCAAGACGTTGACCATCTGCTGATCTCCCCCGACGGCCAGCTTAACCGTTTGCCCTTCGAAGCCCTCCAGCCTGAAGTCGGGGGCGACTATCTGGTGCAGCGCTATCAAATTAGCTACCTTAGCTCTGGCCGCGACCTGCTTAAGCTCAACCTGGTTGCCCCCAGCCCCCAACCCGCCGTTATCCTCGCCAACCCCGACTACGAGAGCACCCCCGAAACCGTTTCTGACTCCCCTCTCTCAAATTTGGGAGAGGGGCCGGGGGAGAGGGCCATAGAGATATCAGAGCGCTCCACCGATCTCAGCCAAATCCAAGTCGGCCCCCTCCCCGGCACCGCCGCTGAAGCCGAAGCCATCGGCCCCTCACTACCCAACGCCACCATCCTCACCGAAACGGACGCCACCGAAAACGCCCTTAAGCAAGTTCAAGCCCCCCGTATTCTCCATATCGCCACCCACGGCTTTTTCCTCCAAGACGTGGAGCGTCCCGATCTCAACAGTCGTAATATCGGCACTGATGGCACTGATGGTTTCCTGCCGCAACCTGTAGGTATCCCTATCGAAAATCCTCTACTGCGCTCCGGTCTGGCTCTGGCAGGCTTTAACACCCGCAGCAGCGGCAACGAAGACGGCGTCCTTACTGCTTTAGAGGCCGCTAATTTGAATCTTTTTGGCACCCAGCTTGTCGTCCTCTCCGCCTGCGAAACGGGGCTAGGAGACATCGCCAACGGTGAGGGCGTCTACGGGTTGCGGCGGGCCTTTGCCCTGGCTGGCGCTGAAACTCAGCTGATGAGCCTGTGGCAGGTGAGCGACTTCGGCACTCAAAGCCTAATGGCGCGCTACTACGAAAAACTGACGGCGGGGATGGGGCGCAGTGAAGCGCTGCAGGAGGTGCAGCTAGAGATGATTGAGGAGGGTGGTCAGTACAGTCGTCCGTTCTACTGGGCCGCGTTTATTTTGGCGGGAGATTGGCGATCGCTTTAGGATGCGTCATCAATTAATTTTAGAAGCCTGACAGGACAAGCCATAACACGTCTGACTACTCTTATCGACTAGGGGCTGCAGCAGCCATTCTTAAAGGCTTTAACGTTTAAGTGATAACAGCCGCCAGTGTTCTTAATTAAGCAAACCCTTCTATTAGTCACCAATTGTAAAAAATGCTCTTCCCAGCTCAGGCGATGGGGTATGTTTACCCTTGGCTTATGGCAACCTTCCTTCCCTTGAGCCCCCGCGATCGCTACACTATTAGTAGATAGCAATTTACCGCAATTATTAACTCTTTAGATTATGTCTGTAGTTAGCCAAGTCATCCTTGATGCCGACGATCAACTGCGTTATCCCACTAGCGGCGAGCTTAAGAGCATTGAAACTTTTCTAAAAACGGGTGAGCAGCGGATGCGTATCGCAACCGCCTTATCCGAAAACGAAAAGAAAATCGTCGATCAGGCCAGCCGTGATTTGTGGCGACGCCGTCCCGACTTTATCGCTCCCGGCGGTAATGCCTACGGCCAAAGAGAGCGCGCCCTTTGCCTGCGGGACTATGGCTGGTATTTACGGTTAATCACCTACGGCGTAATTGACGGCAGCAAAGAGCCGATTGAAAGCATTGGCCTAATTGGCGTGCGAGAGATGTACAATGCGCTAAATGTGCCTGTCCCTGGTATGGCGGCGGCTATTGACTGCCTGAAGCAAGCCTCTTTGCCCCTGCTGAGTGATGAAGACGCGGCGGCAGCGGCCCCGTACTTCGACTACATTATTCAGGCCATGTCCTAGATTGACCCTAGATGGACCTAAGTCAGGGTCAGCCCAGATTTAGAATAAATTCTAAATTGGCGGCTAGGACTTAGCTAGTTCAACTATACTAATGGCGCAGTCCTGCTGCGCCTTTTTAGTGCGCGTTTTGATATTTAGAAGCATTAACGG
>JBCDFX010000176.1:0-8114 GCA_039177155.1 Cyanobacteria bacterium P01_H01_bin.119 | reverse complement strand
GTGGATAGCTGGCTCTATAGCGACGGCCAGGGGCAGTTTGCCTGCACCGTTACCGGGCTGACCCTAAAGGAAGCCGGGCGCTATGGCGAAGCGCTCCAGGGCTTTCTGATTGACAATCCTTTAGCGCTGAAAGACGGCTCTACGGTGGCGGTCAATGTCAGCGTGGGGGGCACCTTCTGCGATCGCGATCATCCCGTGGATCAAAATACTCTGCTGGCCCAGGCAAAGGAGGCTTTGGCCCATGCCCAAAACCGAGGTCGCAATCGTTTCCGGCTGCTGCAGGCTAGGGACTAGAGACAGCAGCCGATATCAATAATTCCGTTGCTAGGGTGCGTCATCAATTAAAACCAGAATGTTTCCGCTGTAAGCATTACCGCGCCCGCCCCGCATAACAAACTAGGGGCTGAAACGCCTTTGCATAGGAACTTGACCGCTAAATGATGACAGCCCCTAGGGCATCAATTAGTTTTTGGTTGTCAGAGACCGTTCGCACGGCGACTCGAAAATAGCGATCGCCCAGGGCCTCAAAGCTTAGACAGTCGCGAATCAGAACGCGGTGGCGCTGCAGCAGCTGCCGCTGTAGCTCAGTGACCGAGCGATCGCAGCCCACCAGCAGATAGTTGGCCGAGCCGCTGAGCGGGGTTAATCCGGGCAGTTGGGCCAACCCCTGCTGCAGTTGGGAGCGAGCCTCCTCGATCCAGCGCCAGCTAGCCTGCTGAAAATCGTGGTCCTGCAGGGCAGCGATCGCCGCTACCGCCGCTAGGGCGTTGACCGGCCAGGGATCGCGCCAGGCTTGCCAGCGCTGCAGCCGCTGGGGATGGGCAATGCCATAGCCCATTCGCAGCCCCGGCAAACTATAAAACTTAGTCAGCGATCGCAGCACCACCAGGTTTGGAAAGTGACGGACTCGATGGATTAAGCTATTCTGCTGCGGTGGCGGGAAAAAATCCATAAATGCCTCATCCACCACTACCAGCCCAAACCGTCGTAAATAGGGCAATAGCGCCTGGGAGGAAAACCGCCATCCGGTAGGATTGTGGGGATTATTAATCAGCAGGCCAAACGCCTTGGGCGAGAGCCCCTGGGCCAAAATTTGAGCAATTAGCGCCTCTAACCCCTCGCTCAGTGCCTGATCCGCACTCTCTTCTGGATGGACAAGCCATTTATCTACAGGCAGCGGCACCGGCCAAATCGGCGCTGAAACCGCCTGGAGCGATCGCCCATAGTCCCCAAAGGCCGGCGCTAGGAGCGCGGTTCCCTTTAAAGATGAAAAGTCCCGACTGGCCCAGGTCAACAGCTCCGCAGAACCATTGCCCGGCAAAATCCAATCGGGAGAAGTTTGATGGTGGTGGCTCAGCGCCACTCTTAGATCGTGATAGCTAGGGTCGGGGTAAGCCTTAATCTGGCTAAGATTGGCCTGAATGGCCGCGATCGCCGCCTTAGGCGGCCCCAACGGACTGACACTCGCCGAGAAATCTAAAAGTTGGCCGGGGGAACAGCCTGCCAGCGATGCTGCCCAGACTAAATTTCCCCCGTGCTTGGGTCGAACTGAAAGATGTGTTGACAACGAATTTTTTGATTACTTGGGAGCCACCTTTTCTTTAAATAGCTTACCTGCCGAAAACGCAGGTACGCGCGTTGCTGGAATCACCATAGTATCGCCAGTCTTAGGATTGCGGCCTTCCCGTTCTTTGCGCTCACGGCGCTCAAAGGAGCCAAACCCGACCAGAGTAACTTTTTCGCCATCAGAGACAGCTTCCATAATCGATTCCACGGCTGCGGTGATCACCGCGTCAGCCTCTTTCTTAGTCACAGAAGCCTTCTCGGCTACCTTATCGACAAGCTCACCTTTGTTCATATTAATCTCCTCATGGGTGTACGAGTTGGGGGAGTCACAGGTTCCTGGAGAACAGGAATCGTCTAGCTAGGGCAATCTCCAAAAGACAATCCAGAGCCTAAACCCGCCAGATCGCTGAAACCCTTAGAAAGTGGTGAATTTACTGCCCCATTCTAAGGGCAACTTCAGAAATATGGATCGCTAAAAGCTTGAATTTATATAGATTTGGGAGTTTTTTTGCCAAAACACAGACTTTTGCTTACATAACGAAACACTTCGGGCAAAAAAAGAGGCTGAAAGCACCCTTATAGGCAGCTTTCAGCCCTTGATAGATTACCCAGTAGCCACAAGGAGTGTTGAGCAAAAATTACTCGGTTGGCGATTCCACCTGAGAGCGATCGAGAATATCCTGAATCTCCTCACTGGGTTGATAGCTGTAGCCATAAACCGCTTGATCAGAGTCGTCCACAATATTAGGGGTAACCATAATAACGACCTCAGCGCGGGTGTTCTCTCGGCTGGTGCTTCTGAATAGAGCGCCAATCAAGGGCAAGTCACCTAGGATTGGAATTTTACTGGCCGATACTCGCTCTTGATCTTGAATGATGCCTGTCAGCACCAGAGTTTGACCATCACGCACCCGGACATCCCCTGATGTCAGCTCCCGCTCTTGCAGTAGGGCAAACTGGGCATCGGCGACACCCGGGAAGTTTTGGAAGCCTGCGACGGAGGTAATGTTAGGACTAACGTTGATTGTGGTGAATCCGTTATCGTCAATGCGGCCGACTTCGAGGTTGAGCACCAGCCCCACAGGTTCCTTGGTAATGGTAACCGTGGTTTGGGCCACGTTGTTGGCAATGGTCGTATCTTGCTCAATCTCGGTAACGACTTCTTGCGTCAGGCGCACTGCCGCCGTTTGCCCCTCTTGAATCACCAATGTGGGATCGGTCAAAAGTTTGGCATTACCACTGGTGATTTGAGCCTGTAGCTGCAGCAGGAACTGATTAACTAAGTTGACCACACCACCTGGATTTACAGCAAGCGGAGCACTCAACAAACCCGGAGCAGCCGGAGCACTCACCACTGCACCGGGCGTATTACCTCCGTTGCTGCCAAAGTTGATTAAGCCAAAACCACCATTGTTAACAATGCCGGTGTCATCCAAACCGAAGGAGAAGCTGACGCCAAAGCGATCGGTGGCAGACAGATTGATATCAACCACCTTGACGTTTACGGCTACCTGGCGACGCCTCAAATCGAGCTGTACTAAAAACTGAGACGCCAAATCCACAAGTCTAGGATCGCCCAGCAGCGTTACGGAATTAAGCCGGGAATCGGCGATCGCCTGCAGCCCAACCAAAGGACGAGGGGCGTCCTGGGCCGCGTAAGTTAGGGCATCGATTTGGGTTTCCGTCGTGGTCGTTACCTGGGTGACGGGAGGCGCATCTTCAACACCGGTGTCAACGCTAATCACTTCCGTAGTCTCTGATGTCACAGTTTGAGTGGCCTCTGCCCCCATAGAGGCTAAAAATGCCGCTGCCGCATCAGCGCTAACTTGGTTCATTCGGAAGGTGCGACCGACAACGTTGCGAGCAGCCGTCGGCAGCGCTGGGCCAACAAAAATTGTCCGGCCTACGCGATTGGCTTCTAAACCGCTGAGGTTGAGCACATAGTTAAAGACATCTTGAACAGGCTCATTCTCAATATCTAGGGAAACCCGTGGCCCTTCACCCTCACCCCCTTCTCCGGTAAAGGCCAGGTTTAAACCGGCAGCGCGGGCCAGCAGCGCCAGCACATCTCGAGCCGGTGCATCTCTTAGCACCAGCCGAGGCACGCGCTCAGCGGTGCCTAAATCAATGCCGACCGAATTAGCGTTAATCGTGGAAACTGAGATATCCCCAACAGGTGGGGCAACCGCGCGAGGTAGGAAGGGGGGCGCCGTTTGCAGAGTAGGTTCGGGCACCGTAACGCCATCAATGGTGATGCCGGGATCGGGCACCATTACCTCAGGGCGCTGTTCAGTCTGTTCGGGGCCAGCTTCGGGTTCAGGGGCCGGATCGGGGGCTTGAGCCACTTCACTACCCGGCTCTGTCACCAGTTCGCTGGGAACAGGAGTGGCGCTTTTTGCGGCGGCACCGGGGGTGGTATCGAGGCTAACCAGCCAGCGATCGCGCTGTTTTTCAATGGCGCCGGCGGGCACCTCTGACTCACCGACGACTTCAAGCCGCACGGTTGTCTCGTCTAGCTGGGTGAGGGTAATTGATTTGATCCCCGGTGCGGGGCTGGCCTCGGTAAAGCGATCGCCCTCCCTGAGCTTTAGCTCCGTATTGAGCAAGTCGGCCTGGTAAGTTTTGCCCTGGTTAACGGCAAAAAACTCCGGCGTCTGGCCATTTTGGGTTTTTAAGCGCAGCTCTAGCCCCGAACGAGTGGCATTGATATCCACCTCCGTTAAGGCTGTTGTGGCAGCGGTGGCAGGGTTAGCCGCGATCGCGACCAGAACGGTCCCTGCCAACAGACTGTCAAGTCCTTTTTCAAGTCCTAGATAGCGTTTCACGGTTCACTCCTTTCTCTAGCTGGGTAATCAAATCAACACCAATCAACCAATCTATTGCTCAAACCATCGACATCTAAACTGGGCTCACCAGCGGATAGCTATTGAGCAGGTTCCGGCTGGGCAGCGTCTTGGCCTTCAGCGGGCTGCCCCTCTGCTCCTTCTTCTCCCTCGGCAGGTGGCAGCTCAACGCTGGGCAACTCATCGGGATCTTGAGTCGGCAGAATGGCGCTCAACTGAAATGACGCAGTAACCCTTGATCGAGGCCGCAGCACCACTCGACCGCTGCCGTCCACCACCGTCTCGTTAACAGTGTCATCTAAAGAAACATCAAAATTATCGACAAGCAGCAGCGGTTCCAGTCGCTCAAGGTTGCGAATAATCGATTCCACCTGACCAAATGTGCCAGAAATTTCGACGGCAATTTGCTGCACTTGAATAATGCCGTTTAACTCTGCTCCGTAGGGGTTCTCTTCGGGAATGTCATTTTCAACGACTGCAGGCAGTCCAGAAGGGGTAAAAGACTGAATCTGAGCCTCAATTAACTCAGCTTCAAATCCTAAAGATCGGACACGATTTTTTTGCGCTTGAATGCCCGCGTTAGTATCTTGAACTCGCTGATTGAGATCGAGTAAAAGCGTTTCAAGATCCGGTCGGCTGGCGAGCAAAGAGTAAACATCTCGGCGCTGTTCTACCACACGCTCAAGTTCAGCTCGAATCTCTTCAATATTTTCGAGTTGCTGCCTTTGGGTCAGCAGCTGCTGCTCTTTTTCTTCAATTGTGGTTCTCAATTCTGCATTATCGGTACGCTGAGGATTGACAAACCGAAAAAATGCAAAGATTGCTAAACCAATGCCCAGCAAAGCAATCAGAACACCCTGTACCTGAGGCGTTATCTCAATGCCGAAGGCGACGGGATAGGTTGGCCCTTCTTCTTCAAATCCCAGTTCATTATTAGCGGGAAACTCTCCACCAGCGGTCATGGCTCAACTACTCCTGTTTGCTGTAAGGCTCGTATCCGGGCAACCAAACCCACAGTGCCCTTTTGCTCCAAAATTTGCAGCAGCTCCGAGGCACGCACATTATTAATATTGCTGCTGATGGTGTATTCCACTAGCTGAGTAGTGTCATCGGCGGCGGCTCCCTCACCCGGACAGCGCCCTTCAACTTCGTCTCCCAGGGAGGCTTGCACCAGCTCTGTGGTTTCACCGTCTAAGAAGGGCGATCGCTGCAGCGTCAGAAAGAAATCGTTGACGTCGTTATAGGAGCAGGCGGTACCTAACACCTGAACCCCTCCGTTTTCAGGGGGCACAGGCTCCTCTAGCCCTTCCACTTCGATGGAGAGTTCCGGCGTCTGCTGGACGGAAGTGATCTGAGCGCGTCCCGGAATGCGATCGCGGGAGTCTTGCAGCAGCGCCGACCAGGGCCGAACCTGCTCAAAAATAGAGACCCAGGCCGCATTCTCAGCTTGAATAGTAGCCGTCTGAGCCTGAATAATCCTGATCTCTTGAAGCTGGCTGGCAAGGGCCGCAAGTTCTGCATCGAGCTCTTCTTGACGGGCATTAAGGCGGCTCTCCTCATACTTGAGATAGCCGTAGTAGCCCCCCACAATGGCCAAGGCGGCGACGGCTGCCCCAATGCCGAGAAATAGCGGCCTGCGATCCACCTCAGGGCCGGGAGCCGGGCCGGGGCTGGGGCCGATGGGTGCCTGGCGAACTTCGCGATCGCTTAAAAAGTTAATATCGACGCCGTACATTTAGACCTCCCGTAGTCCTAGCCCCAACACCGTTGCCAGCCCCGGTCGCTGAGCAACCGGAATATCCTCATCCACCTCAAGTGAGAGCGCTGCGATGGGGTCAATTTGGCTAGCCGGCAAGCTCAACCGCTGGGAGAAAAATTCATCGAGCTGGCCGATGGCTCCCCCCGGCCCTGCCAGTAAGAGCTGAGCCACCTCCATATCCTCTCCCTGGTTGAGATAGAAATCAATTGAGCGCCGGAGTTCATCGGCTAGCTCCCCCAGCACCCGCAACATCGCCGCCGTGCCAGGATTCGTGCCGCCCATCTGAGGCGATCCCACACTGTCTAGGGGCGCTGCAGGTACCGTCATTCCCTGGAGCAAATCCGTATTGCGAGAAGGAGGTAGGTTCATGGCCCGGCTCAAAGCGCTCTGGATTTGAAAGGTGCCAATGGGAACCGTTCGGGAGAAATGGGGAATACCATCCACCACGATGGAAATTTCGGTACTTTCAAACTCAATATCGACGATGGCCGCAGCCTCCTGGGGCGTAAACTGGCGCAGCTGCTCCCGAATCGTGCGAATCAGCGAAAAGCTAGTAGTTTCTAGCACGTTCAGCATTAAGCCCGCCTGCTGAAAGGTTTGAACGTAGACATCGGTAATATCTTTACGGATGGCAACCAGCAAAACCTGTACCTTCTCGATTCCGTCCTCATCCACGAAAAAGCCTAGCTTTTGGTAGTCCACATCGGCCTCGTCCCTGGGGAAAGGCAGGTAAAGACTGGCTTCCTGGTTTAAAACCATTTCCCGCAGCTCTTGATCATCTAGCTCTGCCGGAACCGGAATTACCCGAGTAATGGCGCGCCCCGGCACAGCGCAGGATGCCTGCTTAACCTTTAGCTTGCTTTCAGCCAAAGCCACTTGAATGGTCTCTGCCATGGTGGCGGAGTCTCGAATTTCTCCTTCTTCAAAAACCCCCTCTTCTAATTCCACAGAGGCTAGGGTTTCCAGCTTAACTTTTTGACCCTGCTTACGCAGACGGGCAACATTAATCCGCTCTGGCGTGAGCTCAATACCCACGCCTTTTGATTTTCCAGAAAACAGGGATTTAAAGATGTTCACGGCAGATATCCGCTGTCCAAAATAGGTCGCTCAGCACAGTCAAATTATTTAACCAGAGGTATCACTGCTGCCAGATCCGCCTCATTTCTAAAATGTGCTAACGAATGGTACACAATTTGCTCAAGTTTATCCACTCCTTTTGAAAAAAGCCTGGGTTTTAGTTTCAAAGTGCTGCTTTTTCAGTTAGAAGCTCGGTAAAATTGCCGAAAAACGGTTGCGTCAAGCAACAAAAAATTAGCCGATCCCTGAGGCGCAGCACCAACGGTTCTTGAATGATCGCCTCCTCGCTAAATTAAATTTTGGCTCGATTTTTTCGCGATCGCCGATAAATTATCAGCTAAAAAATTAAGCGCACTGATCTAAAGCGCACCAACCCAGACTCACGCTGGCGAGTCAGCCCAGACGAGACGCAAGAAGGTACTCAAGAAAATATCAGCCTGATGGAATTTTTCACCTGAAATATTAGCGATAAATCCAAAGTTCGGCGCATTTTTATCAAAAAAAGTGAGGACGCTCCTGCTTTAATAGGCTGGGGTGCGGTGAAGCACTCGCTCCCCAGGCTGAATCGAGAGGTTGCAATGGGTCTAGATTTGCCGGCGCAGTGGGGCGCTGCAGGGGCAGACACTGCCTTGAGAGTGCTGTTGCTGGGGTCAGGGGAACTCGGACGAGAAGTTGCCATAGAAGCCATGCGATTGGGAATGGAAGTAATCGCAGCAGATCGCTATGCCCAGGCTCCGGCGATGCAGGTGGCTCACCAGGCCCAAGTGATCGATATGCAGGACGGGGCAGCCCTAGCCCAGCTTGTTCGGCGGGTGCGACCTGATCTGATTGTGCCTGAGGTAGAGGCGATCGCCACTGACACCCTAATT
>JBCDFX010000175.1:0-8118 GCA_039177155.1 Cyanobacteria bacterium P01_H01_bin.119 | reverse complement strand
GGGGCCGGTCGCGGTCTGTTGCTCATCGTCGCCGCTTTCGGGCCCTGTATCGTTGCCGGTTAATGTGCGATCGCCAGAGATATTGGGAGAGGTGTTGCCAAACTCTTGCAGAAGACGACGCACACTGTCCAAATCAGACTCTTCTGGAGCCGTAGCGATTTCCTGCTCCTCTTCGTCCTCTTCATCTTCTGCGTCACTGGATTCGGGATCTTCGGGCTCTTCAAGCTCTGACTCAGCCTCGGTATCTGGGAGGGCCTCCGGTTCAGGAGGCTCCGGCTCCGGCTCGATCAGTTGAGCCGGCTCAGGGGCGGCTGCCACAGGTGCGGCTTCCGGTGCTGCTGGGGCAGGATCGTTAGCCTGAGCGCTGAGTTCAGCGGGGGTAGGCTCTTCGACAATCTCTTCGGGAATTTCTTCGGGCTCCTCAATGGGCTCCGGAGGGGGCTCCATCACCAGCAGCTCAATGGGGGTCATTTCGGCGTCTGCATTGCGCTGCCAGAGCCCCAAAGTCCCAACACCAAAAGCAACCACGTGCACACCCACAGAGCCTACAAGCCCCAGCATCAGAAGCTTGCGCAGGCCAGATTGCTCGCGCTCATATTGCTCGACACACAGCTCTGAAAGGCTCATGGCAGTGAGATGAAATTAACGATGGCTAACGCATGTTGCGTTTATATAGCTTTATATTTAAAAAATATTGTTAATAAGTCAATAGCCAATCGGCTGATTCTGACTCCATTTTGTTACACACAATACATTAGGTGATTTAAGAAAGCAGGTTTTCAAGTGCTAGAACATCCCATAAATTGCTTTGGTCGCCGCTAAGCATCTCTGCTTTTACCGCCATAACGCTCAAGATAAATTTTTTATTAAGCTTGACAAAGGACTAGCAATAAGGCTCAATTCATTTGAAAGCTGTTTTCAATAAGCGATACATACAAATACAGTACCCGATGCCCCAGAGCAGGGCTCGGGCTTAAACGTAATGGGGAAGATACACTATGGGACGGATTTTTGCAGCCGGGGGAATTGTCATGTGGCCGCTGCTGGTGTTTTCACTGGTAGCGATCGCGTTGGTGATTGAGCGTTTGGTGTTTTGGGTGCGGCTGAACCGCAGCCAGCGCAAAGTTATGCAAGATATTTTGCGCACGTACCGTCAGGCTCCGGTCGATGTGCAGAATAAGCTGCGCAAAAATGTCAACTTGCCTACCGCCCGTATCTTTTTGGAAGCCTTGGCCATAGAAGATGCCAGCCCGAAACAGTTTCATCTGGCTTTGGCTAGCGCGATGCAGGCGGAGCTGCCCCATTTGCGCCGGTTTAACACAGTGTTTGCCACCATTATTAGCGTGTCTCCCCTGCTAGGGCTGCTGGGTACCATTCTGGGCCTGATCACATCATTTGATGCCCTGCAGCTTGGAGATTTAGGCGCTAATGCCGACTTGGTTACTGGCGGTATCAGTGAGGCTCTGGTTTCAACGGCGACGGGTTTGCTGGTAGCCATTGGTACGCTGCTGTTTGCCAATTTATTCCGGGGGCTTTATAGACGGCAGGTGGCGTTGATTCAGGAATACGGCGGGCAACTGGAGATCCTCTACGAAAGCCATTACGAGCGCAGGCAGCAGGCGCAGGAGAAAAGCTATGTACATTCCTGAGGAAAAGGAAGACGAGTTTGAACTCAATATCGTGCCGATGATTGATGTTATCTTTGCGATTTTGACGTTCTTTATTATCTCTAGCCTGTTTTTAACCCGCTCGGAGTCTGTGCCGGTCAACCTGCCTAAAGCCGACAGCGCCGAAACCCAAGAACGCACACGAATTACGGTAACCGTAGAAGCTTCAGGCGATATTTCTCTTAATCGAGATGCGACTACCCTAGACGCTTTGCAGGTGCAGGTTGAAGACTTGATGGCCCAAGCTCAAGAGTCGGTGATTGTGATTAACGCTGATGAGGCCGTTGAGCATGGCCGCGTGATTGCGGTAATGGATGAACTGCGAGAAATCGAGGGGGCAGTGCTGGGTATTGCCACCCAGCCAGGGGATATTAACTAATGGGGGCTCGTCGCCTGGCCCTATTTCAATCTCCTATCTATCTGGCATTTGGCTTGGTCTTGGGCGGGTGCGCTCTAGTTGCCTGCCTGCTGGCTAGCGTTTTGCTGGGGGCGGCAGATATTGACCCCAGCAGCGTATGGCAGGCGATCTTTCAGTTTGACGGCTCGACGGATCATTTGATTATTCGCACCGTTCGCTTGCCGAGGGCGATTTTGGCGATCGTGGTGGGGTCTGCTTTAGCAGTGGCCGGGGCCATTACCCAGGGCCTTACCCGCAACCCCCTGGCGGCACCGGATATTTTGGGGATCAATGTGGGTGCATCTTTCGCCATGGTGCTGGCTGTTTTTACCGTTGGCAGCGGCTCGGTGGGCTTTGCATTTGCGGGAGCTGCGATCGCCGCCGTTGCGGTTTACTGGCTAGGGTCTATGGGCAGCGGCGGCCTTACTCCCCTAAAGCTGGTGATTGCCGGCGCAGCTCTAACGGCTTTGCTGGGGTCTTTAACCACGGGCATTTTGATCCTTAGCCAGCGCACCCTGGAAGATATTCGCTTTTGGCTGGCGGGCTCCCTCGCAGGACAAGATTTGGCTAGCATGCTGCCCGTGCTGCCCTACTTAGCCGCGGGTCTAATCGCCGCTTTAACACTGGGCCGGCAGCTAACCCTGATGTCTCTGGGAGAAGAGGTGGCCCAAGGGCTAGGGCTACAGACGCTCTGGGTAAAGGTGGCCTCTGCCGTAGTGGTGGTGCTGCTGGCCGGCAGCGCCGTGGCTCTAGCTGGGCCAATTGGCTTTGTGGGGTTAGTGGTGCCCCACGTGGTGCGCTTTGGTGTCGGCGTTGACTATCGCTGGATTTTGCCCTACGCCATGGTGGCAGGAGGCATTCTGCTGTCGGTGGCTGATATCGTTGCCCGATTAGCGATTCGCCCCCAGGAGCTACCCGTCGGCATTGTGATGGGGTTAATCGGTGCCCCTTTCTTTATTTACCTAGCGCGATCGCGTATCCGATAGCCTCCAAATAGCTGGCACAGCTAGTTCCCCAATCAAAGGGAATTTTGAATTTTGAATTCTAACTTCATGGCACTCACTAAACCCTGGTTCTCCGTTCGGCTGCGACGCTTTCCCATTTCTTTTCGAATCGATCGTCGAACGCCCTTAATGCTGATCATTTTGGTGGGGATCGGACTCGTGGCGCTGATTATCAATGTCAGCCAGGGAGAGTATCCGGTGCCGCCCCTAGAGGTGCTTAAAACAATTGTAGGACTGCCGGCCAACCCAGAGTACGCCTTTGTAATTAATACGCTGCGGCTGCCTCGGGCGCTGGTGGCCCTGCTGGTGGGGCTGGGGCTGGGGGCAGCGGGCACCCTCTCCCAAGGGCTAGCGCGAAATCCCCTGGCCGCACCGTCAATTATCGGCATTAACTCAGGGGCCAGTTTGGTGGCCATTATTTTTATTGTGGCGTTTCCGGGCCTGCCGATTGCCTGGCTACCCGTGGCGGCATTTGTCGGCGGGGTTGGGGTTGCGATCGCGATTTATCTGCTGGCCTGGAATAACGGCAGCTCCCCCGTTAGGCTAATTTTGATCGGTATTGGCATTACGACGCTGACGGCATCGTGCACCAGTTTAATGGTTACCTTTGGCAATATCTACGACGTTAGCCAAGCCTTGGTGTGGCTCACCGGCAGCGTTTATGGGCGCAGTTGGGAGCATCTCTGGCCCCTGCTACCCTGGCTAATAGTTTTCTTGCCCCTGTCTATGGTGCTGGCGCGGGATTTGGATACCCTTAACCTGGGCGATAATCTGGCCCAAGGGCTGGGTAGCCGGGTGGAGTGGACGCGCAGCGTGCTGCTGCTGTGTACTGTGGCGCTGGCGGCATCTGCGGTGGCCACTGCGGGCACTATTGGTTTTGTTGGACTGATGGCTCCACACCTGTCGCGGCGATTTGTTGGCCCCTCCCATGCTGGGCTACTGCCGGTATCGGCGCTAACCGGAGCCTGCCTGGTAGAGTTGGCCGATTTAGCAGGGCGACTGCTATTTGCCCCGATTGAGCTACCCTGCGGTCTGATCACAGCGGTGATTGGTGCGCCCTACTTTTTATGGTTGCTGTACCGCGATCGCAACCGGTGATTAAGCGGAAGCCGTGGCATAATACTGCAAGAAATTCTCATTAGTTCACAATCCACGGCTTAACCGTTTTCTATGACGACGCTTCTGCAACTCAAGCGCTGGGACGATTGGCTGCAGCCCGGTAGCCCCGATGACTCACGACTATTGCACTCAGACCCCTCCGACTATATTTCGGTATGTCGGCCTCAATTTGGGCAGGGCTATATTCAGTCAATTCCGCTGCGCGATGATTTGTGGATTAATATCCTCGACTACACCCTTACGGATGACTTGGTGATGGATGCGGCGGTTGCCGGAAACCACCTTGAGTTTGAGTTTCCGCTGACGGGTGCCTTGGCTGGATACAGTTTTTTTATTCCCAACTTTGGCTTTAAGGGACTTACCATCTGGAGAGCGCAGCAGCGGGTTTTTAAGGTCGAGGTTTTCTTTAGGTGGTCTACCCTAATTTCTTACTTTCAAGCCTTCATAGCGCGGTTGTCGCCCCACGCTGGAAGCGTTGCCGAGAGAATGATCCAGGCGATGTATCATCATCAAAGCGGCGGATCACTATCCACGCCGGATAGAATGCTGAGCCGAGTGATGCAGGGCGAGATAGCTGCCAGGTCTCATACAACCTTGGATCAGGTGGTACCTGATACCCTTTATAAAGAAGCAATCGCTTTAAAGTATGCAACCCGTACGCCCATAAAGCCTGCAACCAACCAGGTTATCGGGCAGGTGCTCGGTTGTCCCTATGGGGGAAAAACCCGCCGCGCTTATCTAGAGCGCCAAGCGCTAAAGCTGGTATCGCTGCATCTAGCAGCGATGGAGCAGCCGCACCCGAGCGAAACCGAACTTAACAGCGTTGAGCAGGCTGCTTCTATTTTGAGAAACCAGCTATCGCACCCGCCTTCCATTGAGGCGTTGGCCCGACAGGTCTGTACGAACCGTCTTAAGCTCAACCAGGGCTTCCGCGCGGTGTATGGCACCACGCCTTACGGATACTTGCGAGACTGTCGCCTATTTCAGGCGCAGCGGCTACTAGCTACTTCAGACATGGCGATCGCCGATATTGCCACTAGCGTTGGCTACACCAACCGCAGCCATTTTGCCCTGGCGTTTCGTCAGTGGACGGGGCTAAATCCTAAGACGTTTCAGCTTCAGGCGTGGCATTGGGTGAGCTAGAAAGTAAGTGGGCTTCGACTTGAGCGCTCAGCCGTAGGCGTGGCCTTCCCGGAGGGAATACGGTGTATGGGTGATGGGTGGATGGGGAGCTAGAAGTGCTAGTGTCTAATCGCCTGTCGTTGAGAATAGACTTCCTCTAACAGCAAATCGCGGAGTTCATCAGCAATATCGTCGGGCGGATTTCCTGCAAGGGCTTGGCCAATCAGGCGTTCGGCCTCTCGCAGTTCACGACACTCGATTGCTAGAGCAGCGGCACTACGATACAAAGCGGAGCGAGTCGGTTCGAGATCAAACTGATCTGCCACCAGATCGGCCGCTATTCGTTCTTTGGTGAAAGCGGCTTTAGAAAGGGCAATGACGGCTTCAGCATCCCCTTGTTGACACGCCACGACTGCCTGGTCAACCAGTTCCATGGCTTCTCGGTGAAGGGTTTCTACGTCCGGCATTTTTCTATCCCTAAGCCTTTATCCTTAACCGATCGCTCAATGATAGTGAGATTGGTGAGGTGAGGCATGATCAGTGCAGCGATACCATAGGCCCCGTATTCGGTGGCAACTTCCTCGTCAGCATTGAAACGTCGAATTGTGTCGTCGATCGCGTCCCACTGAAGTTCAACAGAACAGGATTGAATGCCGTTGATTTGCATTGAGGATGCTGTTGGGATGGCGCTGTCAGCATTTTAGGGCGTGAGCGCCATCGCGCAAAAAGGTTAGAGCAGCAGAACCGCGTCGTAAAAAATGCGTCTACCGTTCAAAATCTCTTCACCGCCATTAGTCGATTCCGTAAGCTAATCGAGAACAATTTGCTTCAAGCGCTAACCATTTCAGCAGTGACCCAAGCTGAGGCTGTCGTCAGGTAGGTCAGGGCATTCTTAATTTGCGAATGCTTTACAGAGCAAGCCTGCTGATGCTGTTTTCTGCTGCTGATCTGCCGCTGGCTTTGAGCAAAGATTTGCAATGTGTGTGAGGACGATGATGAAACAGCTATCGCTGAGTTTAAGTCTGTTGACTCTGCTGATCGTCGCGGGAAGCCAGAATGCACTGGCATCAGAATTAGAAGTTGTAGAGGAAATCGAGGCTGAAACGACCGGGCAAGCAGCGCTTTTACCTGCCCTAGGCAATGGTGAAACAGCCAACGCTGAGGTGAGTGAAGGGGCGTCGGCGGAGCCTCTCCAACAGAGAATTGCCACAACGACACCTCCATCGTCTACGTCTGAGGTTCAAGCTGAGGTGCTGTCTTTGGCTGAGGTGGAGCAGCCTGCCACAACGGTGGATGAGTGGGTGACTCAAATAGCTCAGGCTGAGCGGGTAGAGATTACCAATATCGAAATCGAAGAGACGGCGGATGGGTTGACGCTGCGATTAGAAACGACTGGAGAATTAGCGGCACCGGAGACTTCTGTGACAGGCAATGCGGCTATTGCCATTATTTCTAATGCGGTGTTGAATCTGCCGGGAGGCAACGAGTTCTCTGCTAGCAACCCGGCAGCGGGCATTGCGCTAATTGACGTATTGGCTTTGTCGGGTAACCAGGTGCGGGTTGCCATTACGGGGACGGATGCGCCGCCAGCGGTGACTATTACGGCGGTTGCCAGTGGATTGCTGGTAACGACAGCACCAGGGGTGCCAACGGCGGAAACCTCGGACGATTCGATTCAGATTACAGTTACTGGGGAAGATGGTGGTGACTACTTTGTGCCCAATGCCACCACTGCCACCCGCACGGATACGCCGATACGCGATACTCCCCAGTCGATTCAAGTGATTCCGCGCCAAGTCATTGAAGATCAGCAGGCGACGAGCCTACCCGAGGTGCTGGAAAATGCAGCGGGTGTCACCAGTTTAGGCGAGAATTTGTTTGGTCCGCTTGATTTTGCCATTCGCGGATTTGATAATGCTCCAGTACTACGAGATGGCTTTATTCTCCCTGGACTTTTCCAAGATACGACAGGACCAGAGGTGGCGAACCTGGAGCGAGTGGAAGTTCTGAGAGGGCCAGCATCCGTCTTGTACGGTCAGGCTGAACCGGGTGGTGTGGTTAATCTAGTTACGAAACAGCCCTTATCAGCTCCGTACTATAATATTCAACTGCAGGCTGGAAACCGAGGATTTGTTAGCCCCAGTATTGACTTTTCGGGACCGCTCACTGAGGATGGGCGCTTGCGCTATCGCCTCAACGCCCTTTATCGTCGAGAAGAGAGTTTTCGAGATTTTAATAATGATTCTGAGCGCTTCTTTATCGCCCCCACCCTGGCTTGGGAGATTAGCGATCAGACCGATCTAACTGTTAGCCTGGAATATGTTGAAGATAATGAATTCTACGATACGGGTTCGGTTGCCTTTGGCGAGGGCATTGCCGATGTCCCCCCGGAGCAGGTTTTCAACGATCCGGACAGCACAGTTGCAGAGGACTTTTTGAGTGCAGGGTATATTCTGGAACATCGGTTTAGCGACAACTGGACACTCCGCAATCAGTTTCGCTACACCTCTAGCTCCTTCGACTTTGGCGTGGTGCCATTTCCTACTCGTGATAATCCTCCAACGAGTATTCTAACCCGCTTCATTCTGAGACAGGCTGGTAACACCGATACTTATTCGTTCTACACCAACGTTCAAGGTGAGTTTAATACTGGGCCTTTAGAACATACGCTATTATTCGGAGTCGATCTAGCTTATGCAGAGGTCAATACACTGACATTTGCTGACTTGACTAATCCCGCAACCATTAATACCATCGATATTTTCGACCCTACCGTAGATATTGATGTTCCTTCTGCAAGTCGTGTTCC
>JBCDFX010000174.1:0-8211 GCA_039177155.1 Cyanobacteria bacterium P01_H01_bin.119 | reverse complement strand
TGCAATCGTTGGGCGGGGCGGCAGAAATGAAGCGTGGGATCATTACTATGGACAGAGTTGGCGGTGTGGAGTCAGCATGACAAAACCTCCTCAAGGTGGACAGCCTCCTCAAGGTGAACAGCCTTCTCAAGGTGAACAGCCCCCTCAAGGTGAGAGACCAGCAAAGTCGTCTGGTCCTCCGCGTCGTCGGTTTTGGCTTAAGGCCGGACTCACAACAGCAGCGATCGCGGTGCTTGGTGGGGCCGTGGGTGCCTGGTGGGGCTGGGTATTTGTGCATAACCGACTGTCACCACTGGTGGCCAGGCAGCTGAGCGAAGTGCTGAATCGCCCCGTCTCTTTGGGAGAGGTGGAGCGGGTCACGTTAGGCAGCATTCGCGTCGGTCCTTCCGCCATAGCGGCTACAGACGATGATCCCGATGAAGTCTTTATCGATGCCATAGATGTTAGATTCAACCTGCTGCGATCGCTGCTGGTCCGCGAACTAGTTTTGAACTTTGAAGCCAGGGATGTCAGCGGCTACTTTGAGCAAAATGCCGAGGGTGACTGGGTTGATCTTGAGCTAGATCTACCCGAGCGCGATCTTGACGAAGACCCGTTTTTTGAAATTAAAGTGGGCACCATCGACTTCCAGGGCGGAGAGCTAGTGCTAGTGCCCTTTAATGTTGGCAGCGAGCTTGATGCCGTTACCCCCGAAGCGCCAGATAGTGACCTAGATGCTGCCCCAGACGCCGATTTAGGCGCTAGCCCAGATAGTGACCCAGATGCCGGCCTAGATAGTGACTCAGATGCTGGCCCAGATACCGTTGACTCAGAACAAGACACCGATACCGAAGTTCTGAGAGAGTCCTTAAGCGAATCTAATCCACTCACCCCTGTGACGATTGGCAATTTGCAGGGGCAGGTTAATCTCAGCGATGTCAATCTCGAAAATGCCCTAGACGACGACGTTGAGGTAGACGTTGAGCAAACGGAAACCCAGCAGATTGATTTTGATATCACAGGAGAGCCGGGGCGGGGCGGCGACCTAGCCGTGCAGGGCGCGATTGTGACTATTCCAAAACCGGAGGATGCACCTGAGACTGAGTCGGCCAAAGTTCAGGCAAATGTGGCGGTGCGATCGCAGGCCGTGCAGTTCCAAGATATTTCACCGCTGGTCTTTTCATTTTTCCCGGCGGTTCCTGTCGATGTGATTGACGGCGCACTCGATGGCAATGTAGAAATCGCCGTTCGCCCTGAGCAGCCTATCACCCTCCAGGGAACGGCAGACGTTAACGGCGGTGCTGTTGCCATCGATCGGCTGCCCCAGCCAATTACCGATATCAGCGGACAGCTTCGATTTAGAGAAACCACCATCGCGATGGATGATGTCGAAGCCCGCTACGGCGATATTGAGGCTCAGGGGGGAGGCTCTCTCGATTACACAGACGGCTACGATTTGGCCGCCACAGTCGAGAGCTTTTCTCTTGAGCAGTTGGCTAATACCTTTGATTTTGAGCTGCCTATCCCTTCAGAGGGACTGTTCTCAGCCACCGTCGATATGCAGGGAAGGCTGGCCAGGCCCGAAATTACAGGCACCCTAGAAGCCCTGGGCAACACCGTTATCGACAGGGTAACTCTGGCTGATCTGAACTTAGACTTTTCCTTTGTCGATTCTCGATTAGTCTTTGATCGCTTTAGTCTCTTTCCCCAGGCGGGCGGCAGCTTGACAGGGCAGGGCACGTTTTCGTTGGGTGAGTCTCCCAGCCTGTTCTTGCAGGCCGAGGGCCGAGATCTCCCGGCGAACGCCATTGGGCGAGCCTACGGACTGCCTGAAACCATTACTTTGGGCAATGTGGCGGTGGATGCTGAGGTCTCTGGGCCGCTCAATAATTTGCGAGGGCTGGTCAACTGGCAAGCGCCCCAGGGAGACTATCCGGCCCGGGGAGAGATTGCCTTGAGCGGGCAGCAGATAGACTTTCGCAATACGGTGGTGCAGGTGGCGGGGGGCCTGGTGCAGGGCGAGGGCACCTTGGTTAACGGTTTGTGGAATGCCCGGCTTAATGCAGAAGGGATTCAGCTCGGGGAGTTTGTCGATCGCCTCCAGGGCAGTACGGGGCAGGCGGCAGTGGCCCTCTCCGGCAGCTTGGATGATTTGAGCTTGAGGGGAATTCGCGGGGACGGCACCCTGTCGGCCCAGGTGGCGGGAGGCACCGTATCCGGTACGGCTACCCTAGCCAACGGCAACTGGCTAACCGATTTGCAGACCGCTGGCATATTGCTAAGCGCCTTTAATCCTCAACTGCAGGGAAGGGCCAGCGGCGATGTCCAGCTTTCAGGCAGCCTGAGCGATTTGAGTTTGGCGGGTATTCGCGGCAGCGGCAATATTGCCCTGTCTCAGGGGCTGGCCAGCTTTGCTGGCTTTTCACCTCAGCTAGAGCGGGTCAACAGCCCGTTAACAGCGGCGATCGCTTGGGACGGTCGCCAGGTGCAGGTTCAGCAGGCCACCTCGGCTGGATTCAGCGCCAATGGTGTGCTGGTGCCCCGATTAGAGGGGCCTGGGGCCCCGACCCTGGCCAATTTGGATTTAAATCTGATTTTGCGGGACTATGACCTGGCTGCGCTGCCCGGTCCGCCCGATGGGCTCATGCTGGCGGGGCGGGCAGATTTTACTGGGCGAGTGCGAGGTAGCCTAAGCAATTTGGCCCTCAACGGCGACGCGGCCCTGACCAACCTAGCCCTAAACGATTTGACCTTTGAAGAGCGGCTCTCTGGCCCGGTTACCTTTGCAGCGGGCGATCGCCTGGCGGTAGATTTAACCGGCGATCACGATCGCCTGCAGGTGAGCTACGGCTTTGGCACCAACAATATCGCCTTTGACGTGCGCACCGCCGCTCAAACTGCCCAGGGTGAAACCCTAGATGCGATCGCCACAGGCACGACCGAGGGCAATATTCTTCAGGCCCGGCTGCAAAACTTTCCCCTAGCCGCACTCAACTTTCCTGCAGACGGCATCGCAGGCTACGGGCAGGTACGCGGCGTTGTCGATCAAGCCGATATAGCAGTAGATATCAGCGATCTGAGTCGCCCCGAATTTATGGGCGATTTAGCCCTTAGCAATCCCGGCGTAGGCTACCTCGGAGTGGATAGCTTTAGAGGACGAATTACCTACGCCAACGGCACTGCGACCCTGGTTGGCGGCAATATTGAGCAAACCAACAGCCAAGGCCAAATCAGCCGCTATCTACTCACCGGGCGCTACACCCAAGGCCCCGACCCAGAAATTGCCGGAGAGCTAGAAGTGGTTCAGGGTAATTTGCAGGACGTTTTAGAGACCGCCCAGATCTTTCGGCTAACGGACTTTGGGCGGGGCTTAAATCCACCCGAGTGGATTGAAAACGACCTCAGCCCTGAAGCGATAGAAGCGGCCCTGGCAACCGAGCCGACCGGCGATCCCAACGCGACCCTGCTGGATCAAATCCGTCGTCTGTCCGAGATTTTGGTCAGTCAGCGGATTGAACAAGAGCAGGCCGAAGCAGAACCCCTGCCGCCGTTGGGCGATCTAAACGGGGCCTTTACCGGCAATGTTCGCTTCAACGGTCGGCTCAGATCTGGCCTGACGGCCGAGTTCGATTTCGACGGCCAAAACTGGCAGTGGGGAGACGAATTTGCGGCGGAGCGGGTTGTGGCCCGGGGTGGCTACACCGACGGCGTGCTCAACGTAGAGCGTATAGAGCTGGCATCCGGCGATCGGCAAAACCCAATGGCCATTACCGCCATTGGTGATATTGCCCTCTTGGCCGAAGATGAAACCCCAAGAACCCTTCAGGTCAGCGTTGTTGATGTCCCCATTGCTCCCCTGCAAGACGTTGCCCGCATCCCGGTGGATATTTCAGGCCGGCTCAATGGCACCGCCCAGTTGACCGGCAGTCTGCAGGCTCCCCAGGTTCGGGGCCGATTGGATATTGACCAAGCCACGGTCAATCAGCGCGAGGTTCGCTCGGCGACGGCCCGATTTTCCTACAACCAGGCTCGGTTAAACCTGATTAGCGACTTATTGGTCAGCGATGTTGACCAACCGTTAGCACTTCGAGCTAGCCTGCCCTACGTGTTTCCATTTATGACTGTGCGCCCTGAGTCCAATGAGTATGAAATCAGGATGGACGTTGAAAATGAAGGCTTGGCGTTGATTAATATTTTCACCGACCAAATTGCCTGGCAGGGCGGAGATGCAGCCCTGAATTTGGATATCACTGGAGAGTGGCAAGAAGCGGCGAGGCGGCCTCGAACGATTAATGTACAGGGTAGTGCTCGATTCTCAGATGCCGAGTTTGCCCTTAAAACGTTGCCAGAAAATTTAACCGATGTAGATGGGGTTATTTCCTTCCGGCGCGATCGCTTGGTGGTTCAAGACTTAGAAGGCCGATATAGCGAAGGTCGAGTGGAGGCGCGGGGCACATTCCCCTTGGATCCTACAGTGCGTCTGCAGACGGTTGAACCGCCGACGGCCACCGCTCCGGCTGAGCGCGGAGCGATCGCAGATGTCGCTGAGGCCAACGCAGCGGCGGCAGCATCTAGAGAAACCGTTAGCTTGCTTGACAACGTTAACCCTAATGGACCGCTGTTTGTCTCCCTCGATCGGGTTGATTTGGAGCTTGAGGATCTCTATGCAGGGCAAGTCAACGGCCTAGTTCAGGTGACGGGCAGTGCCTTCCCTGGTCCAGTCCTCAGCGGAGAACTGTTCTTTACCAATGGACAGGTCTTTTTGAACAGCGGCGATAATTCCGATGGCGCCACTGCAGCGACCGGAAATACAGCTACCCCATTGCCAATTGTTATTGGCCTATCCGATTTAGACCTCAACCTAACCCGCAATATTCAGGTGATTCAGCCTGGGCTCTTCACCCTTGGGGCGCAGGGTGTACTGAGGCTAAACGGTTTGCTTAACGATTTAGAGCCCAGTGGGCGGATTGATCTCACCTCAGGCCGAGTCTCACTGTTAGCCACCTCGCTGCGGCTGAACGGTCGGGACAATTATGCCGAGTTTGAACCAGAAACCGGGCTCGATCCATTGCTAAATCTGTCTTTGCGCACTATCGTCCCCGAGGCGCGCACCAGCGGTGCCGGACTGGTCAACAGCAGTCCCTTCCCCCGCAACGAAGTGGTCGATCAAGACTTTGAAGTCTTTAGCCTAAATCAGGGCTCCGTGCGAACAGTGCGTATCTTTGCGCAGGTCACTGGCTACGCCAGCGAGCTGACTTCCCTAGAGGGCATCACTTTTTCGAGCAGTCCAGCTCGCTCAGACAGTGAAATTTTGACCTTACTGAGCGGGCCTTATATTGCTGCGCTGGAATCTACCGTGGGCAGCACTGGAGGCAGCGGCGACAGCTTCCAAGGCCTGCTGACCCTGGCGGGGAGCGCTCTGTTGACCCAGGTACAAGATATTATTGGCGATGCCTTACAGCTCAGTGAGTTTAGTTTATTCCCCACTTCGCCACCCTCTGGGCAAGCCAACGATAGTGACTTTGACATCGGGGCCGAAATTGGGTTCAACATCAGCAACAGTTTTTCGGCCTCTATTCTGCAAATTCTGACCAGCAGCACCGCGCCTCAGTTTAACCTGCGCTACCGGCTCAGCGATCAATTTACGGTGCGAGGCACCACCACCTACGAAGATTTCCGAGAGCGCAGCGGCGTCATTTTAGAGTACGAAAGCCGCTTTTAAATTCGTTCGCTCAGCGTTGTTCGGTAGAATACAAAGCGGCACAGACTGTTTCAACGCCCAGGCGAAACGGATAAATATGGCTCCAACACGCTACGACGATGCCGACCCAGCGGCCCCAAAGACAGTTCCAGAAACGGAGCCAGAGACGATTTTAGAGACAGCCCCAAAAGCGGATTCAGACGCGGTTCTAGAGGCAGCGTCACAGGCGAATCCAGCATCGCCGAATCCGATAGCCTCCAATGCTCCAGCAGTTGCTGCCCAGTCTTGGTGGGGCAAACTCTGGCAGCGCCACCAAGAAAATATCCGAGTTTTGGCGATCGCGTTGATTATTGCCGTAGTGGTGCGGTTGGTCGTGGCCGAGCCGCGCTTTATTCCCTCTGACTCTATGGAGCCAACCCTGCACGTGGGCGATCGCTTAATTATCGAAAAGCTAGCCTATCACCTGGCTACCCCCAAGCGCGGCGATATTGTAGTGTTTGAGCCCCCGATTCAGCTTAAAACCCAGGGCTATCGCCGCAGTCCTGCCTTTATCAAGCGGGTGATTGGCAAAGCAGGAGAAACCGTCGCCGTACACGATGGCAAGGTGTACATTAACGGAACCCCGCTCGATGAGCCATATATCCTGGCTCCCCCCGGCTATGAACTGCGGCCCGTGCAAGTGCCCCCAGAGCATCTTTTTGTAATGGGAGACAACCGCAACAACAGCAACGACTCCCACGTTTGGGGATTTTTACCCGTACAAAACGTTATCGGCCACGCACTCTATCGGTTTTGGCCCCTAGACAATATCGCAGCGCTCTAGCGGGCCATTGAATTATGACTTTGACCGCCTTTGGCCACAGCACCAGGTATCGCTGGGATGCTGCTTATAGAAGCAATCTAACTCGCAGCCTCGTTCTAATCGCCCCTTCGGCTGCTGTGTCCAAGCGAAAAACACAGTTCATTTAGCAACTGGGTTTGGGGCCATTCTCTTCCCCACGGACCAGCCCTTCCGCGAAGTCCAGAACGGCGGTTCGTTCTGGTCGATGGGGTCTGGGGAAAGCGATATTTCCCCAGGCACTCCCTAATACCAATTCCCTAAGCTTGCGCTACATTTGGCTGGCTTCGACTCCGCTCAGCCAGCGTCCCCTGAGCGGAGTCGAAGGGGAATATGTGTAGTCCGATTTTATGGAATTGCTACAACAACGAAGCCCCAACCCCCGTCTTACCAAAGCCTTCGCCTTTTTATACCTCCAGCCTACACACCGTCTTGAACTATTGCTTTTGTCGCGTTGCCACGCATAGCGATCGGCACTGTAACCCTGAATAGGGGAGCCGCGCGACGCAGTCGAATGTCCTAATCAGCCCTTCGACTGCAATACAAGCTCCATCAAATGCTCAAATCTCAGGCGATCGCGGCCCTGCTTATAGGCCCGCAGCCGCTCAATCAACGCAGCCTTGTGAACCGGAAACAGTTGATTGACAACTCTAGCGATCGCCGTACTAATCCACAACCCCTGAGCCAGAGTCGTCACATTAGCCGCTCGGCGCTTCAAACTTGCCGCACTAAAGTCGATCAGTTGAACGCGATCGCACCCCCCTGGATAGCCTTGGCCAGCTTGTGCCATATCCCCCTGAACAATGGCGTGCTGCGTCACGCAGCGCAAATTACCGTGATCAAGACCGAGCTGATCCAGGCGAAACCCAGCGTCTAAAAGCTGACCCAGCACCTGCTGCACCCGCGCGGCGTCTCCGGCTGCGGCCCTACACGTCACCCAAGAGAGTAAATCCTCCCCTGCCAAATAGCTCATCAGCAAAAAATTGGGGGTGTGGGCAATATACCGTGGGCCGATACCGCTTTGATTAGCCATCCCCAGCCAGCGGGCCTCCTGAGCCAGGCTTAGTTTCCCTGCATCCGGTCGGCGCACCTTGAGCGCAACCAACCGACCCTGCCAGCGCGCCAAAACCACCAGACCGCAATAGCCCAAGCCCAGCACCCTGAACTCAGGCAAACCATAAACCGTCACCGCCCCAGCAGAATAAAGACGCTCAACCCCCAACTGCAGGAGCGATCGCGATCGCTCCTGCAGCCCCGACTGGTCTAATCTGGGATAGGCCAGCAAAAATTCGTAGGGTGAGCCCAAGATATCGCTCACATCAATGCTTAACCCAGCCCTCTCGATACCTAATCGAGCATCGAGTGACCCCTTAGCCTGTTGACCTTCAATGAACGACATTCCTCGATACTTCTCAGACGAAGACCTCCGGCAGTGGCAGGCCGGCCTTGCCGAAGCCAACCGCAACAATATTTTCTGCCACTGTCGAGACTGCGATCGCGAATGGGTCGCCTCCTCAGAAGTTCCCTGCCCCTGCGGCAGCCCCAGAGTTGAGTATATTGCCTGCTGGCAATTTCCAGATGGTTAGCGCCTGCTGGCAATTTCCAGATGGTTAGCGCCTGCTGGCAATTTCCAGATGGTTAGCGCCTGCTGGCAATTTCCAGATGGTTAGCGCCTGCTGGCAATTTCCAGATG